>CALBLR010000462.1 GCA_937896015.1 uncultured Prevotellaceae bacterium
TATAAGCCAGCCAATTGCGGCTACTTATGCAGCTTAGCTTTCATTGCGGCCGACTGGGCCTCATAGCCAGGCTTGTTGAGCAGGGCAAACATGTTGCGCTTGTAGCCCTCAACGCCAGGCTGGTCAAACGGATTCACGCCCAGCAGATAGCCGCTTATGCCGCAAGCCTTCTCAAAGAAGTAGATGAGCTGGCCCAGGTAGCGCTCGGTGACCTCAGGCACCGAAATCACTATGTTTGGCACTCCACCGTCGACATGAGCTATGCGTGTGCCCAGCTCGGCCATCTTGTTAACCTCATCGATGCGCTTGCCGGCAAGATAGTTAAGGCCGTCGAGGTCGGCATCGTCATGAGGAATCACCACAGTGTGCTGCTGCGCACCCACGCTGATCACCGTTTCAAATATGGTGCGCTCGCCGTCTTGAATCCACTGGCCCATCGAGTGGAGGTCGGTGGTGTCGTCGACAGCGGCAGGAAACAGGGCCTTGTGCCCCTTGCCCTCGCTCTCGCCATACAGCTGCTTCCACCATTCGGCCAAGTAGTGCAGGCGGGGGCAGAAGTTCACCAAAATCTCAATCTTCTTGCCTGCGCGGTACAGCGCGTTGCGCGTCTGCGCATATAGCCTTGCGGCATCATCGGGAGCCTGCTCCATCTCAACGGCGCCAGCCACCAGTGCCTTGATGTCGTGTCCGGCAATGGCCACAGGCAGCAGACCCACTGGAGTGAGCACACTGTAGCGGCCGCCCACGTTGTCGGGAATCACAAACGTCTTGTAGCCCTCCTTGTCGGCCAGGTGGCGCAGCGCTCCGCGACTCGAGTCGGTGATGGCCACTATCAGTTTTGCAGCCTCGGCCTTGCCCACCTGGCTCTCAAGCAAGTCTTTTAGCAGGCGGAAGGCAATAGCGGGCTCGGTGGTGGTGCCCGACTTGGAAATCACCACAATGCCAAAGCGGCGGCCTCGAAGCAGTTCCATAAGGTCGTGCATATAGTCCTCGCCAATATTGTTGCCGGCAAACAGCACACGTGTGCCTCCGTCGCGGCTGTAGGCCGAGAAACTGCTGCTCAGGGCCTCAATCACGGCCTTTGCGCCCAAATAACTGCCGCCTATGCCTATTGCCACCACATAGTCGCAATGATGGCGCATATGGGCCGCCACGGCCTCAATCTCATCGAGCCGGGCGGGCGTTATCGAGCTGGGCAAGTGCAGCCAGCCCAAAAAGCCGCTGCCCTCGCCAGTGCCTTTTTCAAGTTTTTCCACTGCGCTGGCAGCCTGGGCGGCCAGTGCATCTATGTCGTTTTCGCCGATGGCGGCTTTGGTGGCCTTGACATCGACATTTATAGCTGTTGCCATAGTATTTTTGTTTTTTAGTTTAGTCTTTTTTATCAGTTTAGGTTGTAATTGGCGCGTCGGTTTTAGGGCATGGCGCTAAATGCTCTTCTTGAATGCGCGCCGGCGTTTGTTTTGCACCAGGTCGAAATACTGCCACTGCTGCTGCACCTTTTGGTTCGACTCCAGTTCGGGGTTGCTCTCGGCCCACTTGTATCCGCGCTTGATGAATGCCGGAATGAGGTCGGTGAACAGCAGCGCGTTGGCACCCTTGTTCTGATACTCTGGCTTCACGGCCACCAGCATCAAGTCCACAGTGTCGGTCTTGCCCGAGATGGCGCTCAGCAGGTGCTTCCAGCCAAAGGGCAGATAGCGTCCGCGCGACTTGATCAGAGCGCGCGACAGCGACGGGATCGACACGCCCACGCCCACCAGTTTCTCTTCCTTGTCCACAATGAGGCAAAGGTGGTCGAGCGGCAGGAAGGGCAGATACAGGTCGATGTAGTGCTTAATCTGGCCCTCGGTGAGTGGTGAGTAGCCAAACAGCTCGTCGTAGCACTCGTTGATCAGGTGGAATATGTCGTCGCCATACTGCTTCACCAGGGTTTTGCGGTTGGTACAGTGCACAGTCTTCAGCCCGAAGCGCGTGCGCACTATCTGCGCCACGCGCGCCATCTTGTCGGGGATGGCCGACGGCACGGTGATTTTAAACTCCACCCAGTCGGCATCTTTCTTAAATCCCATGCGCTGCATGTGCTCAGGATAATAGGGGTGGTTGTAGATGGTGGCCTGCGTGCTCAGCTGGTCGAAACCCTCCACAAGCATGCCCTCCTGGTCCATGTCGGTGAAGCCGAGCGGGCCTTCAAGCGTGGTCATCTGCTTCGAGCGGGCCCAGTCGGCGACGGCCTTAAACAGGGCATCTACCACCTCGGCGTCGTCGATAAAGTCGACAAAGCCAAAGCGGGCGGCCTTCTGGCCCATGCGCTCGTTTACCACGCTGTTGATGATGCCGGCAATGCGGCCCACGGGCTTGCCGTCGCGATAAGCCATATAGTAAACGCTTTCGCAAAAGTCGAATGCGGGGTTGCGGTCGGGCCTGAGGGTGTTTACCTCGTCGAGCACCAGGGCCGGCACATAATACTGGTTGTCCTTATAGAGAGTGTCGATTGGAAAATGCACAAACGGCAACAGCTGCCGCTTGGTGGGTTTTATTTCTCGTATTTCTACTGCCATTTCTAATTTTCAGATTTTTAGACTGCAAAGATACAAATAATTAGCCACAGCACGAAATGGGCGTGTGCTGCAAGTGTCTACAAAATGACCGGGCGGGGCGCCGTGGCCGCGACCGCGGCCCGACACCCCGCCCGGGGTTGAAAAACATATTCTGCCGGCTAAAACCCGAGCTATCGGCTGCCGCCTGCCCACCACACGTTTTCGGTGAACACATAGCGGCCGGCATCATTCCCTGTGCCGAACGCCTTGCGCACATTGGGGTTTGAGCGCACATCGCTCTCGCCGTAGGGCAGGCGCAGCGGCCAGGCATTGCCGGTTGACGACTGGTTGCGCGGGTTGGTGAGCTTCACATGCTCCTCGCCTATGGCCTTGATGCGGCGCAGGTCGTTGTAGGTCTCCACCTGCTCGTCGCGTGCCTGGGCCAGATATTTCTGAGTGAGTATCTCGGTGAGTGTCACTGGCAGCGTTTGGGCATAGGCACTGCCCAGCGCTGCGCTGAAGCCTTCGGTCTGGCCGGCATCGGCGCTGGCATAGTCGGCAAACGAGGCCTCAACGCCGGTCACAAAGTCGGCTTTGGGGTCTTGGCCAAGGCGGGCCTTGCACTCGGCAATGATGAAGCACAGTTCCGACTTGCTAAGCAGGTGAATCGAGGCTCCGCCATTGTTGAGCCACGACGGGGCTGCAAGGGTCTCAACCTCGTTGGCACGGGTCTGGTCGCCAGGGGTGCCCACCTCGGTGGAGTTGAAGAAGTCGCACACATACACGGCGCGGCGCGGGTCGTTGCGACTTGCCATGAGGTCGGACACGGTCTTCGACGAGGCTGTGTACTCACGGCTCCAGAAGAATGCCGTCCAGGGATTGTTGTTGCTGTCGTCAAACACGCTCAGTTCGGCGCCGTCGAATCCGGCCGCCTCGGCGGCCTCGGCGGCCTCCAGGGCCTCGGCTACGGCATTGGAGTTGCGCAGCTGCGTGTGCAGCTTGTATCGGGCCTTCAGAGCGTAGGCAAATGCCAGCCACTTGGTGTTGTCGTTGCCATACAGCAGGTCTTGCGAGCCTATGTGGCTCTCACGGCCGCTTTTGGCCTCGGTGAAATTGGCCACGGCCTGGTCGAGCAGGCTGAATATGGCATTGTAGATGTCTTCCTGCGAGTCGAGGGCTGGGGTGAGGTTGCTCTGGCCGCCAAGGGCCTGCGAGTAGGGCACATCGCCGTGCATGTCGGTGAGCACGCCCAGGTTGAGGGCCTTCAGCGTCTGCGCCACACCCAGCACATCGTGCTGGCCGGCGTTCACGCCGCCTTCGGCGCACTTGTCCTCAACCTCCTTGATGGCGCGCAGGTTGGTATAGGTGGCGTCCCACTCGTTGCCAAACGTGGTGCTCGACGCCGTTTCGCCGGCATTGCGCAGCTCGGCCCGCGCCAGTTGCAGCAGGCCGGTGCCAAACTCCTGCTCGGTGTAGCTCGAAGCGTAGAAGGCATATGCGCCCGACACTGTGCTGAAGGCTGTGCCTGTGATGATTCCCGACAGCGCAAACTTGGAGTCGACTGTCTCGGCCCCGGGGTGGCCGTTGTCTTTGTTGATGTCGTCCATCAACCCCTCGGTGCACGATGTGGCCAGCAGCGCCACAAGTGCAAGTGATATATATTTGCTGATTTTCATATTGATAGTGTGCGTTAAGAATGAATATTACGTTTTTTTAGAACTGAATCTTGAGACCAGCGCCTATGCTCTTGGTCGACGGTACTGAGAAGCGCTCAAAGTAGCCGCTCATGTTCTCGCTGCCCTGCGACGACTCGGGGTCGAGCTCGGGGAGCTTCGACCACACCAGTATGTTGCGGGCAAAGGCATACACGCTCACGTTGAACTTGCCAAGGCGCGGCAGGTCGTAGTTTACGGTGATGTCGCGCAGCTTCAGGTAGCTGCGGTCGTAGATG
>CALBLR010000463.1 GCA_937896015.1 uncultured Prevotellaceae bacterium
GAGAAGGGTTTCGGTGCCGTCGTCGTCGATGCGCCACACGCGGTAGGCATATTGGCCCATGATGCTGTTGTCGAATATGCCCTTGGCCTCAAAGTCGCAGCCGAAGCCCATTTTCCAGCTTGTGGCGTCGTAGGCGAAGGGGCGCGTCTTTTCGGTGGTGGGGTTGACCACCTTCACGCTCAGCACCGAGGCCTGCTTCTGGTCGGCGCCGTAGGTGTTGATGCCCACCGAGCCGTCGGCGAGCGTGCACTCCGAGCTTATCACGGGGTAGAAGGTGGCTGTGCCCGAGGTGGCGTCGCGCAGGTCGTCGGTGGCGGTGAGCCGGCCTGCTGCGAGTCCCTCGGCCACGGCCTGGTCGGGACGGCTGCCGCCGGCGCTGCGGGTGAGCACGGAGTAGGTGCCGTTCACGGCGCGCTGCACCTCGGCAAAGGCCGTGCCGCCGCGGTACAGGGTGTAGCCTCGCACGGCCGACGAGTTGGCGGCGTCGACGGTCATGCGCACGCCGCCCGGCTCGGCCAGCGAGTGGTCGGTGTCGGCGTCGACCTCGGCCTTGGTGAAGGGCTTCATGCCCACGGAGAACTCAGTCTTGGGCACGTTGAGGCGCACCACATTGCTGTGCACCATCTTCACGCCAGCGTCGCCAGCGGCCTTCTCGGGCATGAACTCGAGCACGTAGTCGTAGTGGCTTTTTTGTGCATTGCCGGCTGTGGATGCTGTGAAGCGGTCGGTGGCGCGGAGGCCGTTGAAGCTGATGGCGCCCTCGCGCGTGGGCGCGGTTAGGCTGCCCGCGCTGTCGGCCACAGCCGTCGACTGGTTCTGCATCCTTAGTGTGTAGTTGAAGCGGTACTGTTTGTCGGCATTGGTGATGCTGCTGATGCGCAGGGTGGCCACCAGCGTGGAGTCGCCGCCGGCGGCCTCGCTGTCGAAGCGGTATAGCCTGAACTCGGTGCCCTCGGTCATGAAGTCGCCCGAGATGTAAGTGTGCTCGTTGTTGTCCACCGTGATGCGGTTGGCGTAGTCGTTGAGCTGCCGCTGCGGGTCGTAGGTGCAGCGGCTGGTGCCCTCGATGTCGAGCGCGAGGCGCTCGTAGGGGTCGTAGCCTGGGATGAGCACGCTTGCCTGGTTGCTCTCCACCGGGTTGAAGCCGTCGATGCCGCTTGGGCGGGCGGTGATGATGTAGGTGAGCGTGTGGCCTGTGCTGTATTGCTCCTCGGGATAGGTGTAGGTGTAGCCGTGGAGCGGTGTGGGGTTGAGCGGCTTGCTTTCGATCACGCCGTCCACTACGCGGTAGATGTAGAAGTCCTGCTTGACGCGGCTGTCGGAGAGGGTGTCGATGTTCGACGTCCAGTCGAGGGTGACGTTGAACGTGCGCTCGGCCACCTCGCCCTTGCGCTCGGCGCGGGCCGCGAGGCTGACGCTATAGACTTGGAAATAGGGGATGTACTGGGGGTTGTACCAGCACCAATCCGAACGCCCGCTCCATGGCGTGAAGCGGTAGTCGGGAATGAACACAACGAGGTTTGACATGGTTTCGGCTCCAGCCGTGCCGCTGGTGCTGGCCATGGTGGGATAGTGGCCCAGGTGCGGCACCGAGCCGCAGTCGTGCTTCACCGTGTAGGAGTTGCCTGCCTTCAGGTTCTGGTAGAAATCGGGCGCGCCTGTGCTCTCGCCAGTGCCTGGAGTGGGCGAAAACTGCTCAAACATTCGTTCAAATGGCAGGCTCCAAACGCTTCTGCTCGCGCCCTTGCCCATAAGGAAGAAGCGGTTGTAGGTGCCGCTCACGTTGAATAGCACGCCAGGGTTGTAGGTGGTGTTGGTGGCGTCGTAGGCCTGTCCGGTGCGCTCAATGCGGAAAGCGTTGTAGAGCAGGCGCACCGACTTGATGCAGCTGTAGATGTCGGCCAATGCGGCTTGGCCTGGATAGAGCTTGGCTCCGTCGGAGGCAAACACATCCTTCACCTCCACCAGCAGTGTGGTCTGCTCATCGATTTCGGGCGTCTGGGTGTTGTTCAGTTCGGGCCAGTAGTTAACCGTTTTTCCTATGTAGGTCACAGTGTTGCTGGCCCAAGCTCCGCTGGCCATGTCGCCGTCTACAGGCGAAGATTTGTGTTTGCCTGGAATTTTAGGGTCGCTGTAGACCTTTGCTACCATTGCGTAGATTTGGCGCGGATCGGTGGCCACGTCGGTAAGGCGCGACGTGTGTGCCTGGCCGGCGTTGTCGGTCCAGTTGTAGGTGAACTTGGCGAAGTAGGCCGAGTCGCACTGCATCTTCACGGGGTCGAGCACCGGAGCTGGCTCGGCAGATGCCGTTCGGGCACTGGCGGGGAGCACAATCCCAGCCAATGCCGCAAGATTGAGTAGTAATCTTTTCATTTAATCACAACAATTTCGTTAAATGTTATTTGATATGTTTTTTCTTACTATTTTCGTTTGCGTGTGTGCATATCAGTGGCATATTGGCTTGCCAAAAAATTGGTAAGGGCACAAAATTACAATAAATTTCAACAACAGAACAAAAATATTACTGACTATTTTTCAATCGGTTAGCAAATTTATCCAAATTTATTCAACAGGGTGTTGTGAATGGTGACGGCAGTTGCAAAAAAAAATCAGCCGGGCATCAACTTTTGCTGATGCCCGGCCAAGTGGTGAATGTTTTCACCGTTATGCCTCTTCTTCGTGCTTCACTCCACTCTCGGCCACGTGGCGGCGGCGAATTTGTGCCTCCACGCCGTCAATCACATTGATGATGAAGTCGCCGAGCTTCTCGGCTTCGCATATTATGTCCATATAGAAGATGCCTGCCTGGTAGGGATACTTCTTTTGGCGTATGTTCTCGATGTTTTCGGTGCGCAGCAGGTTGCGGAAATTGTTGATTTCGCGCTCTTTGTTGTAGTTGCGCATCAGGTCTTCGCTGGTGGCGTTGTCCATGTCGCACAGCACGGCTATCATGTTGCTCATGGCCTCGCTCACATACTTAAGCATGGTGTCGATGTTGCTGTAGTTCTCATCGCTGAAGTGGGCGTGCGCCTCCTCTTTGCGCACCAGTGTGCGGGCAATGTTGTTGCAGCTGTCGGCAATGCTTTCTATCTCGCTCACGCAGCTGAGCATGGTGGAAATGCGCAGCTTGGCGTCGTAGCTCAACCGGCCGTCCACCACCTTGTTGAGGTAGTTGGCAATCTCGATTTCCATGCGGTCGCTGATGTCCTCATACTTGCCAATGCGTGTGTACAGTTTGTTGAACTCCACTGTGCCCGTCTTGGTGTGCACAAGTGTTTTTACC
>CALBLR010000464.1 GCA_937896015.1 uncultured Prevotellaceae bacterium
CATAACCGTGGGCGACTACAATGGCATTGGCGCGCAGTCGGGCATCCCCAACCATGTGGGCAGCAAGCAGCGCCTGCTGGGCTCGCCTGCCATCGGCGCGCTCGACTATGCACGGCAAAACGTGTACTTGAAGCGCTTGGCCGAGATGTATAGCGACATCAGCAAGCTTAAAAAGACCATCGCCGAGCTCAAAGGCGAAAACGAATAACGAGGAATTATAAAAATCATCTCACGACATACAAGAGAATATGAAACAACGTACTTTAAAAGGTGAGTTCACCGTCAGCGGTAAAGGCCTGCACACAGGCCTGCATGTGACGGCTACATTCAAAAGCGCTCCTGTGAACACGGGCTATGTGTTTAAGCGCACCGACCTTGAGGGCGAAAACACTGTTGAGGCCGTGGCCGAAAACGTGGTGGAGACACACCGCGGAACCGTGATTGCCAACAAGGCGCACAAAGAAGTTAAAGTAAGCACCATAGAGCATGCCATGGCTGCGCTGTATGCCGCCGGCATCGACAACTGCCTGATTGAGGTAGACGCTCCCGAACTGCCCATTCTCGACGGCAGCGCCATCGAGTTCTGCAACCACATCGACGAAGTTGGATTTGAGGAGCAGGATGCCGACAAGGAATACTATGTGGTGAAGAAGCGCATAAAAGTGGTCGACCCCGAGTCGGGCTCATCGCTGATAGTGCTGCCCGATGATGACTTCTCAATCGACACTATGATTGAGTTTGACTCCCCCGTGCTGCCTAACCAATTTGCAAGCTTGGAGAAAATCAGCCAGTTCAAGGACGAGATAGCGGCATGCCGCACATTTGTGTTTGTGCGCGAAATTCTGCCTCTTGTGAAGATGAACCTCATCAAGGGCGGCGACCTCGACAATGCGATTGTAATCTACGACACTCCGATGAAGCAGGAGGAACTCGACCAGCTGGCCGACCTCATGAAGGTCCCCCACAAGCACGTGAGCGAGCTTGGTTACCTCAACAACAAGCCGCTGGCCTTCACCAACGAGCCCGCGCGCCACAAGCTGCTCGACGTGATGGGCGACCTGGCCCTGATTGGCCGTCCGCTTAAGGGCCGCATTGTGGCCACCCGCCCAGGCCACACCATCAACACCAACCTGGCCAAGCAGATTCGCAAGGAGCTGCGCTACCAGAATGTGCAGGCTCCGCTCTACGACCCCAACAAGGCTCCGCTGATGGATGTGAACCGCATCCGCAAGCTCCTGCCCCACCGCTACCCAATGCAGCTGGTTGACAAGGTGCTGGAAATGGGTGAAAACTACATTGTGGGTGTTAAAAACGTGACCAGCAACGAGCCATTCTTCACCGGCCACTTCCCGCAAGAGCCGGTAATGCCCGGCGTGCTGCAAGTGGAGGCCATGGCTCAGGTGGGCGGCTTGCTTGTGCTCAGCTCGGTAGAAGAGCCAGAGCGCTATTCCACCTACTTTATGAAGATCGACAACGTTAAGTTCCGCCAAAAGGTGGTGCCTGGCGACACGCTCGTGTTCCACCTGTCGCTGATGTCGCCCATTCGCCGCGGTTGCGCAGTGATGAAGGGATATGCCTTTGTGGGCGAAAAAATAGTGTCGGAGGCCGAATTCATGGCACAAATCATCAAGAACAAGTAAGAAGAATAACACTAACGGACATAATATGGATATTCAACCATTGGCCAGCATCAATCCGGGTGCTAAAATTGGCAAGGGCGTAAAAATTGGCCCGTTTGTGACCATCGACGATAATGTGGAGATTGGCGACGGCACTGTGATAGACAGCAACGCCACCATCCACTCCGGCGCAAGAATCGGCAAGAATTGCCACATCCACTCCGGCGCCGTGATAAGCGACATTCCCCAAGACCTGAAATTCAAGGGTGAAGACACTGTGGCCATAATCGGCGACAACACGTCGATACGCGAATTTGTGACCGTGCACCGCGGCACAGCGTCGAAGGGCAAAACCGTGATTGGCAACAACTGCCTGATTATGGCATACTGCCACGTGGCACACGACTGCATGCTGGGCAACAACATTATAATGTCGAATGCCGCCCAGCTGGCAGGTGAGGTGGTGGTCGACGACTGGGCCGTGGTGGGCGGCGGCGCTCTGGTGCACCAGTTCACGCATATTGGCCAGCACGTGATGCTGCAGGGAGGCTCACGCGTGAATAAAGACATTCCTCCATTTGTGATGGCCGGCCGCATTCCCCTCACCTACGAGGGTGTGAATTCGGTGGGCCTGCACCGCCGCGGATTCAGCGAAGAGCAAATCAACCGTATTCAAAACGTGTATCGAACACTTTACATGTCGGGGCTCAACACCACAGCCGCAGTCGAGAAGATTATTGCCGAACTGCCCGCCAGCGACGAGCTCAATGCAATCGTTGCATTTGTGAGAGGCTCGAAACGCGGAGTGATTCGCGCCGGAATTTAAAGTTGGCTTAACAATTCTATTATATATATTGGACACTGGCCGCATCTGATTGGTTTCAGGTGCGGCCAGTGTGGTTTTCGCATAATAAACGGCAAAGGCTCTGATGCTTGTCAGCACCAGGGCCTTTGTTATAATCAGTAAAGGGGAATGTTTACTTGTTGAGCAGGTCAACTGAGCGCTTCAGGAAGCTGTTGAGAGCTTCTCCCTTGAGCAGACCGTTGCCCAGCAGTGCTATGTCGATGAGCTGCTTAACCACGTCTTGCCCCTTGGCATAGCCGGCAATCACAGCCTCCTTCTTGGCCCGCAGGTCCTCGGCCTTCTTCTCGCTGGCCTTGAGTTCGTCCTTCTTGTCGTCGGGCACTCCCTTGTGGTCTTTGTCGAGGTCGTGAATGGCTTTGATTTCAGCATTTGCCTTGTCGAGTTCGTCGTCGATAGGCGACACTTCCTTACCCACGGCATCAACGGCAGCCTCTATCACTTTCTTCACCACAGGGTGCGAGGTGTTGAGCGTAAAGTTGTAGGTGGTGGGCAACTCGCCATAGAAGCTCATGCCAGGCTGGAACTTTGCCATCTCCTTCATGCGGCGCATATATTCGTTTTGAGTGATGACCACTGCCTGTGCGTCGGGAGCCATGGCAGCATAGTTGACCATAAAGTCGGTCTTGTCAATTTTAGGCATCTGCGAAGTGAAGAGCGTAGAGGCGATTTCGCGCTCAAACTTGCCAAGTTCCGACTCTTTTGCATCTTCCTTGCGAATGAGGTTGTCGACCACATCAGAGTCGACACGCACAAAGTGGCTCTTCTCAAATTTCTCCTCGAGTTTGCCCACAAACGGAATGTCAAGCTGGCCGTTCATGAGCAGCACGTCATATCCCTTGTCCTTAGCGGCCTTTATGTATGAATACTGGCCCTCTTTGTCGGTGGCGTAGAGGTAGATGAGATTGCCGTCTTTGTCGGTCTGGCTGCCTTCTATGGTCTTCTTGTAGTCGTCGAACTTAAAGTAGTTGCCATCGGTGTTTTGCAACAAAGCAAACTTCATGGCGGCGTCGCAGAACTTCTCATCGCTGAGCATGCCATACTCAATGAAGATCTTGATGTCGTTCCACTTCTGCTCAAACTGCTTGGCATCGCTCTTGGCAATCTCCTCGAGTCGGGAGGCCACCTTCTTGGTGATGTAGGTGGAAATCTTCTTCACGTTGCGGTCGGCT
>CALBLR010000465.1 GCA_937896015.1 uncultured Prevotellaceae bacterium
GCGGCCACCATTGTGGCCATAGTGGTGCTGCTGCCGCTGTCGCTATACATACCCTGGGTGCAAAACGCCGTGAAGGATGTGGCCTGCCGCTATGCCAGCGAGGCCACTGGCATGAGCATCAGCGTGGACCGTATACTCATAAAATTTCCGCTGAAGATGAGTGTGGACGGCTTGGCCGTGCTCGACTCGGCGCGCGACACCATGGTGGTGGCCGGCAACCTCACGGCCAACGTGGCCCTGCGCCCGCTGTTTGACAAGCGCGTGAGCGTGGACGAGGCAAGCCTGAGCGACGGCGCCTACCGCATGCTCAGCGAAGACTCGTCGATGCTGCTCAAGGCCAGGGTACACCTGTGCCAGTTGAGGGGCACACTGGTTGACTTGAACCGCCGCGAGGTGAGCCTGCCATACGGCAATCTGCAGGGCGGCAACGTGAGCCTGGTGTACCGCCCCGACAAGGTGAAGCACAAGCCCGACACCGCCAAGACCGAGCCATGGCGAGTGACGGTGGGCCACCTGACACTGGCCGATGTGGACTATGCCATGACCATGCAGCCCACCATCGACACCCTGACCACCCACATAGGCCGCGCGCGCCTCGACGGCGGCGTTGTGGACATGGCAGCCCACACGGTCGACGCCGACTACTTCGGCCTCGACAGCGTGAGCTGCGACTACCGCTACCCCACCGCCGAGTGGGCACGCCGCTACACACTGCTGCATCCGGTGGAGCCCGACACCTTTCCGCCAGCCGACACAGCCACGTGGCAGATACGCGGCAAGCAGGTGAGCCTCACCCGCTCGAATGCGGTTTACGCCCTGAAGGGAGCAAAGCCCGCCAGCCGCGGGCTCGACATGAACTACATTGCCGTGAGCGGCATCAACCTGAGCATAGCCAACCTGTATAACCGCGGCGTTAACGTGAAGGTGCCCATCACAAGCCTCAAGGCGGCCGAACGCTGCGGAGTGGGCATCACCGAAGCCAAGGGCACATTTGCAATGACGCAAAGCACCATCGACGTCAGGCGCATGGAGCTGCACACCCTGCTGAGCGACATCATGCTCGACACGCACCTCGACATGAGCCTGCTCGACACCAAGCCCACAGGCATCATCAGGCTCGACACCCGCGCCGCCATTGCCCTGCAAGACGTGCAGCGCCTTGTGCCGGCCCTGGAGCCGATGCTAAAAGGCATACCGCAGCTGCGCCCCATTGGCTTCGAGGCCAAAATCAAGGGCAATCCGAGCCATGTGGCCATTGAGCGCTGCGTGGCCGAAATCCCGCGCTATGCGCGTGCCGAGGTGAGCGGCACAGCCGACAATGTGCTCGACACCAAGCGCCTGGCCGGCAACCTGGCCGTAAAGGCGCGCCTAAGCAACATCGACTTCATCAAGCCCACACTGCTCGACGCAGCCACACAGCGGCAAATCAATCTGCCGCCCATGGACATCACCGCCAACGCCAAGTTCAACGCCAGCAGCATTGCCGGCGACGCCGTGATGCGCCTGGCCACCGGCTCGCTGGCCGGCAAGGGGCACTTCAGCGCCAACTCGCAGGGCTACGGCATCGACGCCACGCTCACCACATTCCCCGTGCAAGCCATACTTCCCCTGATGGGCATAGGCAACGTAACGGCCCACATCACCGCATCGGGCCATGGGTTTGACTTCACCAGCCCCAAGACGGCGGTCAAGGCCAATGTGGACCTGGGCAGCATAGTGTATAACAAAGCCGAATACCGCAACCTGCGCGCCAACGTGGACATGGGCGGCGGCCACATTAAGGGCACACTCGACTCAAGCAACCCCAACTGCGACCTGTATCTGCAGTGCGACGCCACACAGAGCGGCGACAGCTATGAGTTTGACGTGACAGGCAACATCAACGACCTCGACTTGAACGCCCTGAACCTGTATAAAGGCGTGTGCCGCGGCAACGGCATGATAAAGGCCAGCGGCAGCATGAACCCGCGCCGCAACCTGTATGACGTGAAGCTTGACCTCAACGACCTCAACTGGACGGTGGACAGCGACGCCCTGTTTGCCAACAGCGCCTCGCTCAACTTCGTGGCCACCGACAGCACTGTGACGGCCGGTATCATCGACGAGGGCACCACGCTCGACTTCAGCGCCGCATGCGGCCTGAACGCACTCATGCGCCAGTTTGAGCACAGCTACAAGATAGCCATGGGCCAGTATGAGAAGCGCTCGCTCAACATCGACACCCTGCAGCGCGCCCTGCCCCACTTCGCCCTCAACCTGCAAATGGGGTCGGACGGCATGATACAGCGCTACCTCGACAAATATGACGTGGACTTCCGCAAAGTGAGCATGAACGTGCGCAACGACAGCACCATTTTCATCGACGGCCTGGTGCACTCGCTCAGCATCGGCTCAACGGCCATCGACACCATCACCCTGCACGCCCAGGAATCAAAGAACAAATATCTGGCCTTCAACGCGCACATGGGCAACCGCCCCGGCACATTCGACGAGTTTGCCTCGGTGACCATGCGCGGCGGCATTGGCGGCCCGGTGCTCAACTTCCTGGTGGAGCAGCAAAACATAAAGCGCGAGACGGGCTACCGCGTGGGCGTGAACGCCGCCCTCACCGACACCGCCGTGAACATGCGCTTCTTCCCGCAGCAGCCAGTGATAGGCTACCGCAAGTGGAACGTGAACGACAGCAACTATGTTAGCTTCAACTACCT
>CALBLR010000466.1 GCA_937896015.1 uncultured Prevotellaceae bacterium
CCCCGCTCTGGTGTCCCATCGAGCGGATCATGCCCTGCCGCTTGGCCCAGCGTCCGTTGCCGTCCATGATGATGGCCACGTGGCGCGGGAGCTTTGCCTTGTTTATTTTATCTATCAGCGACATCTATATATTCTTGGTTTCGTCTCTTATCTATATATATATCTTGTTTACTTCAATTCCGTTGTCATTCCACATAGTGGCACTTCACGCAACGCTTGCTGAACTCGTAGGTGAGCGTGAATGCCGCCACGGCATACCAGTCGGTGTTTTTGGCCATGCCGTGCTTCACGCCGTAGAGGTCGGACAGGCCGTCGAGCTTGTCGCTGAAGGCCTTGCGCATGGTGAACTCAAAGCCGAGGTTGAGCCTCTCTTTGAGTTTGAACTTCACGCCGCCTCCCATGGGAATAACGAAACTCACCGCGGTGCCGCGGTCGCCGGCGGAGGCCACCACCGCGCCCATGCCCAGCACCATGTAGGGCGACAGGCGCTTATACTTCTTATACTTGGGGCCGGTGCCGAAGTTCAGGAAGTTGAACTCCACCTGGCCGCCGAAGTCGATGAGGCTCGACTTGAAGTCGAGCAGCTGGCCTGCGGGCAGCTGCGACTGCATGTCGGCGCTGTTGCCGCTGATTGAGGCGTAGAGCAGGTTGGCCTTCAGTGCCCAGCGGCTGTTGGGGTTGTAGCGGAACACCGCCCCGCCGGCGATGCCCGGGTGCTTGAACACGTTGCTGTTGTTCACATCGCCCAGGTATCCGCTCATGCCCAGCGCGGGGCCTATCTCGAAGCGGTATTGCTGCGCTCCGGCCGCGAGCGCACACAGCGCGGCCACAATGCAAGCCAGGCCGCGGGCCCTGACAGAGGCCGCGGCCGCGCTGCGGTGGCACAGTTGCGCTATGTAGCTGATGAGCGGATGCACGTTGTATCTATTATTATAACATACGTTTTAATACACAGGCCGCATTGCCATGCGGCCAAGCACGGCGCGCCACACGGTGTTGAGCAGCATGCCATTGGAGGCGTGGCCGCCAAACAGGTAGATGTAGGGGCACTGCCACTGGCTTTGGTGCTGCGTGGGCGCGGTGGTTGAGGCCGCCTTCCACGGGAGTGTGGCTGAGAGGGTCTCCTCGTGCACATAAGCCTGTGCCGAGGTGAACGAGGGCACGTAGGCGGGCAGCTGATAGGTGCTGTCGGCCTTCTGCCACAGCAGGCCCTGGTCGCGCGAGCTGTAGATGACTCGGTTGAGCGAGCCGTCGGCCAGCGTGCCGCCCATCACCATCCACGTTTCGCGGCGGGTGGTGGTGAAGTTGGCGGTGCTGACGTCGTAGGTGTAATATTTGATGAGCGACGCGCCCTTGAGCGCGGGCAGGCGCCGCCAAGTGTTGTCGTTGCTGATGCGGGCCCAAGTGGAGCCGTCGTAGCCCCACACGGCGCCGGTGAGCTGTCCGCCGGCAGTGACGCCGCCCACAAGCATGGCCTGGTTTTCGGCGGCCCAGCCGTTGTCGGCAGCCACCATAGGCGACGAGCCGCTCACGGGGAAGCCGTCTTCCACCTCCACGGGGCTGAAGCCGGCGGGGCGCGGATACTCGTCGTGGCAATATTTGCCGCCGTCGAGCGTCACGCCCAGCACGCGGCCGGCATAGCCGCCCTTAATCGAGTGCCAGCGCTGGCCGGTGGCGCTCCATGTGAGGCCGCTGTCGGCAGAGCGGTAGAGCTCGCCCGAGGCCGAAAGCATATAGAGGTCGGCATCGGTGGCGGTGAGCGATTGCAGCTGCGGGGTGAAGGGCAGCGTCAGGCTCTGGCGCGCCCACTGCTTCTGACCGGGGGCGTCGGCCGTGCTGAGCACGTAGTTGCCGTTGCCGTTGTTGAGCAGGCACAGCCACTTGGAGCCGAGGCGCACCACGCGCGAGTCGGTGGTGGCGCTCGACGAGCCCGGCAGGTCGCGCATGAGGCTGCGGTCCCAGTATATGGAGTCGGGCGCGGTGGTGTGCACGTTCACCTTAATGCGGTAGATGCGCGTGTGCGTCTGGTCGTATGACACCACCTTGAGCTGCACGTTGCCAGTGAAGTCGATGCTGTCGGTGGTGGTGCTGGTGTAGCCAAACGTGGTGTCGGCCATCACCTTGCCGCCCGCCACGGTGAACTCGGCCAGCGACACCGTGCTGGGGAATGTGATGGAGGCGGTGAGGTGGGTCACATCGGTGCCCACAGGCAGTGAGTCGGGGTTATAAATAATGTGGCGGTCCTGGTCGATTACGAAGTGGACCGAATCGAGGTTGGACATCACTTTTTCGTTTTCCTGAAGAGTGAAGTCGGAAATCAGTGTCGACGATTTGGTGTAGCTGCCAAAGTAGTCGTCGCTGCCGCCACTGCTCTTGTCGTTGCACGACGCCGCTCCAAGCAGCATGAGCAGGCACAGCGTGGTGCAAAACGCGATTTTCTTATTCATTATATTTCAATTGGTTTTGAAATTGCAAATTTACAATAAAAGTTTGACAAATGCCCCTGCCACACCCCTATTTCACAATGCGACGCGGGCATGCCAGCACTTTTCAACTTGTAAAATTAATATTTAGGATATTATCCAAAATGTCAATTTAAGATATAAAAGTGAAGTTGGCGCATTTTTACACCTTTTTAACTTGATTGCGGTAGTATTCAATGCGGTTACTACCGAAGCGCGCCACACGCTCGGGCGCGGCGGTGCTGAAGAGCGGCGCCTGCACGCCGCCGCCCACACGGCGCGGGCCCGTCTCGCGGCGCACCTCGTGCCACATGCCCGAGTCGAGCATCTGGCGCAGCACGGCGGCTCCGCCCTCCACCATCACGCTGGTCACGCCGCGGCGGTAGAGGTCGGCGAGCCACAACTGCGGCTCGGCGGTGTCGAGCCGCACAAAGGTGACGCTGCCCTCCACGCCGCCGCGCACATGGTTGTAGACAATGGTGGGCAGGCCGTCGGAAAGCAGGCGGCAGCCGCTGCCCGCGATGCTCAGGCGGCCATCGAGCACCACCCGCAGCGGCGAGTGGCCGGGCCACAGACGCGTGGTGAGCGAGGGGTCGTCGGCCAGCACGGTGGAGACGCCCACCACAATGGCGTCGCACAGGGCACGCTGGCGGTGCATGAGCGCGAGTGTCACGGGGCTGGAGATGTGCAGCGGAGCCTCGGCCGCGCCCGCGGGCAGGCCTATGAAGCCGTCGGCCGTCTGCGCCCACTTAAGCTGCACCCACGGCAGCCCCGTGGTGTGGGCGGTGAAGAAGCGGCGGTTGAGCTCGCGGCACTCGGCCTCGAGCATGCCCACCTCCACCTCTATTCCAGCCTGGCGCAGCATGGCCACGCCACGGCCGCGCACCTTGACGAAGGGGTCGAGCGTGCCCACCACCACGCGGCCAATGCCCACGCCAATGAGCAGCCGCGCGCATGGCGGCGTCTTGCCATAGTGCGAGCAGGGCTCAAGGGTGACATAGATGGTGCTGTGGGGCAGCAGCGGCCTGTGGGCTGGGCTGACGCTGGCCACGGCGTTGACCTCGGCGTGGCCCTGGCCGCAGCAGCGGTGCCACCCCTCGCCTATTATGCGCCCGCCATGCACTATCACCGCCCCCACCATGGGGTTGGGCGAAGCGTGGCCGGCACCTTGGCGCGCAAGTTGCAAAGCGCGCCTCATGTATTTTTCTTCAGATGCGTTTGTCATTGTGGTGCAAAGTTAGCAAAATCCGCGCTGGCCCTGGGCTAAAAAATGCCGCATTTTTCACCTCGGTGCGGCGGTTTTGCATTATCTTTACACCCTGATATGACTACACGAGAGGCAATAAACACATTCAAGCGGCGGCTGCACGGGGTGTGGCCCGACCACGAGCTGCAGCAAATGATGCGCATTATCTTAGAGGACGTGATGCACTACACGCCCGTCGACGCCGTGATTCACGAGCACGACGAGTTGCCTGACTTCTTCGAGGCCAAGCTCGACGGCATCATCGGGCGGCTGCTGAGGCACGAGCCGCTGCAATATGTGCTGGGCGAGGCGCGGTTTCACGGAATGCGCTTCAGGGTGACGCCCGCGGTGCTGATACCGAGGCCCGAGACCGAGATGCTGGTGGACATGGTGGCCGACGCCAACCCGCAGCCCGACCTGCGCGTGCTGGATGTGGGTACGGGCAGCGGCTGCATAGCCATAGCGCTGGCGCGCACGCTGAAGTGGCCGCAGGTGACGGCCACCGACGTGTCGGAGCAGGCACTGGCAGTGGCGCGCCAAAACGCCGAGGCGCTGA
>CALBLR010000467.1 GCA_937896015.1 uncultured Prevotellaceae bacterium
CACTCTCCACACCCACGGCCTACTTCTGCTTGCCGCTGATGTCGAAGTTGAGCGTCACGCCGTCGGCGGCCACGTTGAGTGTCACAGGGCAGCCCTCAATCATCGGGAAGTTCTGGTGGCCTATGTGGCCGGCGGGGAAGTCGTAGCACACGGGAATGTCGAGGTCGGCAATGTAGCGGTGAATCATGTCATACATGTCGTCATAGCCCTTCACCGCATTGTATTCGGTGAACTTGCCCACTATCAGGCCCTTGATGTGGCTCAGCACACCGCGTATTTTGAGCAGGTGCAGCATGCGGTCCACACTGTCGTAGCGCTCACCCACGTCTTCGATGAAGAGCACCACGTCGTGCGACTTGAGGAAGTCGCGCGTCAGGAAGTCGTAGTCGCTCTCGGCCAGGCCGCCATACACACTCATGTTGCCGCCCACCAGAATGCCGCGGGCCGTGCCCGCGTGGTTGTACTTGTGGGCCGGAATGCGGTAGCTTGGCATCTTGCCCAGCAGCAGATTGTGCAGGGCGCGGCAAGTGGTGTCGTTGCCGCCGCCATAGCCCAGCGGGCCGGCCATGTTGGCGTGGATGCTCATGTTGCCGGCACGCACCTGCGCGCTGTGCAGGGCGGTGATGTCGCTGTAGCCTATTATCCACTTGGGGTGCTTTGCGAACTCCTCAAGCGGAATCTCGCACAACAGGTGCACCGAGCCATAGCCGCCGCGCGAGCACAGAATGGCCTTCACCGAGGGGTCGCGCAGTGCCCACAGCAAGTCGGCCTTGCGCTGCTCAATGGTGCCGGCAAAGCCTGTGCTGAGCCGCTCGAGGGCATATTTGCCCTTCACAGGGTTGAAGCCCCAGCGCTTGAGCACATTGTAGCCTGTGTCGACCTGCGCAGTGTCGATTGCGCTGGCCGGGGTGATGATTGCAATCTTGTCGCCCGGCTTTAGAAAAGCCGGAGCCTTGATTGCGCTGCCGGCCAGCAGCGACGCCGCGCACATTGCGGCAGCCGCCATGAGTGATATTCTCTTGTTCATCATATAAAGCGTTTAATCAGTTTTTTCATCATTGCACGCAAAATTACACAAAAAAGCCGATGCCCGCAAACGGCTGCGCCGCGCGGGTCACCGGCTGTGTGGCGGGTGTGCGTCGATGTGAATGTCAGTGATGGCGCAGACGGTAGTGGCCGCCGCGCCCGTGAGCCAGGCGGCGGTGCTTGCAGAAGCGGTTGAGCTCGGCGCGGGCGGCCTTGCGGCGCAGCCCGGTGAGGCGGCAATAGTCGTCAACGCTCATCTCGCGGCCGTGGCGGCGCATAAACGATATGGCCAGGTTGAGCCTGTTGCTGGCACCTGAGCCAATGACGAGCGAAAACGACGTGCTGTTGCCTCCACCGTCATGGCCGTGATAGTGCGGCGGTTCGGGTGGCGCAGGTGGAGGCGGAGGAGGCAACGGGCGCTCCATGTGTGGAGGTGGCGGTGGAGGGCCGCCGTGATGATGGTGTCCGTGGTGCGGGCCGCCGGCTGCGGCTGTGCCGCACGCCAGTGCCGTGATGACTGCAAACGCTGCTATGCGCTTTGCTTGGGAGGCTAACAATTTCGTTCTCATAATCTGGTCTCCTTCACTATTAACGGTTAGTAATCTGTTTTGCCCCTTTTGACTGACGTCCGCAGGAAAGGTTAAACGTAGCGCCATCCGATTTGTGTTTCTTTAACTACATTGCGCACAATGGCTGCCCCGCACGCAATGCCGCAGACGTACAAAATGCACTCCCACAAAAAGCAAATTCCGCTCAAGAGCAACGGCAAAAGTATGTTATACAACATATTGCCGCATTTTCTTGTTTTTTGCTTTGCTTTTGTAAAATTATACGATTACCTTTGCTGCTGTTGAAGATGTTACTACAGTTCAACGGTTATTTTTTGTATTGTGGACCTCTACCCACGTTCTGATTAAAAGACAGTTTGAATTACTTTTTGAGCTTAAGTCTATTTTTTCTGTTACTTGCGTAAAACCATTCTCCAAAAAGTAGTATCAGCTAAGGCTCCACAATGGTGCATTAACTGAGACGCTGACGCATCTACCTCTGCCCCACTTCACTGTGTGAAGGAAAGCGGAATATAAACATAATAAAACTCACGAATATGAAAAGAAGAATTTACGCAGTAATGGCAGTCTGCACACTGGCAGCAGGCACGGCCCAGGCCGTGACAGTCGACGACCTTTTGCAGCATGGCGGCAATGCCATTGAAATCGCCTACGGCAACCACCGGCAGCAATCGCTGCACGACAATGTGAACGGACTGGTGACCATTGAAAAACTGAACGACAGCACCGTGGTGCTGAAAAATTTCCTCGGAATTTGCGATGTGCCCTTCATACTAAAAGGCGACAGGCTGGTGATGGACCGCACCGACCTGTCCTACAACACCACCAACGTGCTGCGCCTCACCTCGCCGCAATATGCCGTGGTGGCTCTCACCCCGCAGCAGGCCGAGGACGACTCATACTACGACATCGACGGGCTGCGCTACAGCTCCGACGAGATAAAGGGTGACGGAGGCGAATACACCATCACCTTCAACATGCCCGTGAAGATCGAGTGCTTCAACGGCAGCAACGGACGCTACTTTGAGGCAATGCGGGCGTGGAAAAACCGCTACACCATAGAAGTGTTCAAGCCCAACGCCAACGTTGCCGACTACAACAAGACGGCAGGCCAAAGCCGCACTTACGGAGCAAAAATCGCATTTGAAGGCAACTCCGGCAAGTTTGCGATGGTAAACTTCGGCGCCAGGGGCTACGGCATAGAGAATTATATGGTTGACAGCACCCTGTGCAGCCGGCTCAACAAGTTGACTGGCACATTCGACCGAGCCAGCGGCAAGGCATGGATGGACAGCCAGCAGCTGGCCAGCGACCTCAGCCCGATGACCGACTACGGAACGGTGGACGTCTACCGCCTGTGCGGCATCGACACCGCTTCGGGCTCGGCACGGCAGCAGGTGGAAGGCACAGTGCGCTTCAGCGGCCAGCACCACACCGGCACATCGGCTTGGGTGACCGACGGAGGCGACTGCCGCACGCTGGAAACCGCACAGCTGGAATTCAACCCCTGGAGCGCCTACTGCGACGAGCTGGGCAGCACAGGCAGCCAGCCAGTGGTGACCGACACACGCATCACAGTGCCCGAGCACGATGTGACCCTCGGCATCAAATTCACCGACGCCGTGGGGCGCGCCCCCATTGGCAGCAGCCAGATAAGCGTGGAGGCATCGTGGAAGGCATTGGCCAACGAGTGGCTGGTGGACAGCTACGACCTGCTGATGGTTGAGGGCAACCCAATTGAGGCCGCCGACGTGCAGCTCGACAAGGCAACAACCGTGGCAAGCGGCATAGCAAAAAACGACGATGGCCAATACACAGTGAACGCCACCGTGGCTTCACACTTCGTCGATGACTTTGGCACGCTGCCACGCTACACCATGATGGTGCGCGCCAACTACGACCCGGCCACCGGCCTCACCCCCACCCTGCACTGCCTGTGCACAGTGGACATGCTCACCACCATGACGGGAGTTGACAATGTGGAGACAGCCAAGGAAGTGAAGAGCGTGACCTACTTCAACGCTGCCGGCGCCGTGGTGCCGCAGCCGGTGGCAGGCGGCGTGTATGTGAAAGTGACCACTTACACCGACGGCAGTCGCGCCACAGTGAAAACAAGAAACTGAATTAATGCCACATAGCGCCACGGCAGTGCCGCGGCACAGACACACGATTTTTTTACCAAGCAGCCGATAGGCCTCCGCGCACGCCACAGCAGTGCACGGAGGCCTATTTTCCTTGCCAAGTGGCATGCCGGGGGCACTGAAAAAGCGGCAATCCCGGAGGGATTGTATATGCGTAGGCAGGTATGCAGCGTAGGCGCAGCCGACGCGAAATGCCTGCTAACAGTCCACCCAAGCCACGCATTCCAAAGGAATGCGACCACTGCACCTTGCAATGCATCGCAACGCAATAATCAGCATATCAGCAGAATCCGTATACTGTCGCATTCCTCTGGAATGCAATTGTGCAGGCGGCAACAGCGCAGGCATTTCGCACGGACTTCGCTATCGCTACGCCCGTGCTGCATACTGCCTACACATATTTTATCCCTAACGGGATAATGTCGTCCTCAATTTTATGGGATACAACACAAACGCCATACTTTTTCAGTGCTTTCGTCACTGTAAATGCAGGGCTGGATTCCTCGATTGAAATCCAGCCCTGCATTATAACGGCCGTTGCTTTTGCTATGCCAATTCACTTCACATAATGCACATATCCCGGCTTGCGGGGTGCAGGCTTGGGTGCGCTGTGCAGGGGGTAGCCCACCACGCAGTGGCCTATGCCCTCATAGTCGCCCTCGATGCCCCACTCCTTGAGCAGAGCCTTACCCTCGGGCGAGTCAAACTCCTCCTTGGCGCGGTGAATCCAAATGCCACCGAGGCCCACTGCGTGGGCAGCGTTGAGCATGTTGCCCATCACCAGCGAGCCGTCGTAGACGTGGGTGGGCACACTGCGGTCGGCAAGCACCACCAGCACCACAGGGCCGCCATAGAAGGGGTCGATGCCGGTGCCAAGGAGTTTGGCATTGAAGGCCGAAAGGCGGTCGCGCACGTCCTTGCGTGTGACGCACACTATCACTGGCGACTGGCTGCCGTGGCCGGTGGGGGCATAAGTGCCTGCCTTGATGATTTCGTCGATAAGCTCTTGCGGCGGCATGTCGGGCTTGAAGCCGCGGATGCTGCGCCGCGTAATCATGTTTTCTATAATCTCGTTCATAATATCTGTGCTTTTTATACCAGTGCAAAATTACTGCAAACACACCTTATGCGCAACACTCGCCGGCGCGCACGTGCGCAAAAAAGCGATGCCCGCTCACACATGAGGAGAGCAGGCATCGCCACGGATATTTATGTTTTATTATTACTTGCGTTTTGCAGGGCTTGCGGCGCGGCAATTATTTCTTTTTGCCGGCAGCCACAGCCTTGGCCTCAGCCTTGCCGGCGTTACGCTTCGAGATAGCGTAGGCCACAGGCGATGCCACGAAGAGCGATGCAAGAGTACCAAACACCACACCAAGCATCATTGCGAAGATGAAGCTGCGGATGCTTTCGCCACCAAGAATGAAGATGACAAGCAGCACCAAGAATGTGGTGAACGATGTGATTGTGGTACGCGACAGCGTGCTGCACAGGGCAGTGTTGAATGTCTCGTACTCGTCTTTGCGCTTGTTGTAGAGGTGGCGGTATTCACGCACACGGTCGAACACCACCACGGTGTCGTTCACCTGATAACCAATCACGGTGAGGATGGCGGCGATAAACGTCTGGTCAATCTCCATCGAGAAGGGGAACAGGCCGTGCAGTGTGTAGCACCCGATCACCAGGAACGAGGTGAATGCCACGGCGGCAAGAGCGCCCACAGAGAATGCGATGTCGCGGAAGCGCAGCAGTATGTAGAGTGCCATTGCGATGAGCGAGAAGAGCACGGCCAGAATTGCGCCGCGGGTCATGTCGCTTGCAATGCTCGGGCCCACCTGGTCGGACGAAACCACACCGATTGTCTCGTTAGACACGCTGAAGTCGTTGTAGCTCATGTTGCCGATTTCGCTCTTGAGTCCGTCATACAGCTTGTGCATGATGATGTCGTCGACGTCAATCTTAGTGTCAACGTTGTCGATCATATAGTTGGTGGACACGCGCACCTTAGTGTCGTTGTCGATGGTGATAACCGACACGTTGGCGCCCTCAAACTGCTTTTGCAGTTCGCTCTGCAGCTGCTCGGTGGAAACAGAGTGGGTGAACTGGATCACATAGTTGCGGCCGCCCGAGAAGTCGATGCCACGGCTGAGGCCACGACCAGGAATCACAAACATTGCCGCAATCACCACGATGAGCGCAACCACCACATAGCGGATGGTCTTGGCCTTGCCCATGAAGTCGAACTTCACATTGGTCATGAGGTTTTTGCTCATTGAAGTGGTGAAGGTGACGTTGGCAAACGAGCCTTTGTTCACGAAGTGCTCAAGCACAAGGCGTGTGGCAAACACTGCTGTGAAGAACGAGCAGCAGATGCCGATGAGGGTGGTGATGGCGAAGCCGCGGATCGGGCCTGTGCCAAGGTATGCCAGAATTATTGCGGTGAGCACCGAAGTGAGGTTGGAGTCGAAGATTGCCGAGAAGGCGTTGCTGTAGCCGTCGGCCACAGCCTGCTTCATGCCCTTGCCCTGGCGCAGCTCCTCCTTGCAGCGCTCGAAGATGAGCACGTTGGCATCAACGGCCATACCCAGCGCAAGCACGATACCTGCAATACCAGGCAGTGTGAGCACCGACTGGAACGAAGCCAGAATACCGAATGTGAAGAAGAGGTTGAGAAGCAAGCCAAGCACTGCTATGCTACCGGCCTTGACGCCATACACGCCGAGGATGAAGAGCACCAGCAGCACCAGTGCCACTGCAAACGACACAAGACCCTTGTTGATGGCCTCCTGGCCCAGCGACGGGCCAATCACGCTCTCGCTGGCGATGTTGACGCGAGCCACCATCTTACCCGACTCAAGCACGTTGGCAAGGTCGTTGGCCTCTTCGGGAGTGAAGTTGCCGGTAATCTGCGAGCGGCCGCCGTCGATTTGGGCGTTCACATTGGGGAACGAATATACTTGATCGTCGAGCACGATGGCGATTGCGCGGCCAATGTTCTGGCCTGTGATGCGCGACCACTGGCGTGCGCCTTCCTCATTCATTGTCATCGACACCACCTGACCCTGCAGGTTGTCGAACTCGCTGGTGGCGTCGGTCACCACATCGCCGGTGAGCACCGGCTTGCCCTGCACCGTGCGCAGTGCCACGAGCTGGAACATGCGTCCGCCCTCGTCAAACGCCTTCACGGTCCAGCACAGCTTCAGGTCGGTGGGCAGATACTGCTGGGCCACGGCCGAATGGATAATGGTGTTGACGGCTGCGGTGTCTTTCACGTCGACGATGCCCACAACGGGCGACGAAGGATTGAGCTGACCGCTGGCCACGTTCAGCAGGTCGGCCAGAGTGCGCTGGCCCTTCTTGGCAGCCTTGGCAGGCTGTGCGGCGGCCTTCTTGGCGCTGTCGGGCTTAGCCTCGGCGGTGGCCTTGGCGCTGTCGGCCTCGGCAGCCGGAGCTGCGTTCACGCCGTTGGCGGTGGCCACACTCAGGTTGTTGATGTCGGCGGTGATGTCGCTCAGCTTATAGGTCTGGTAGAATTCCAGATTGGCGGTACCCTGGAGGAGCTTGCGCACACGCTGCGGCTCCTTGATGCCCGGGAGTTCAAGCAGAATGCGGCCTGTGCTTTGCAGCTTCTGAATGTTGGGGGCCACCACGCCAAAGCGGTCGATACGGGTGCGGAGCACCTTGTAGGAGTTCTCCACCATGTCGTCGACCTCTTTAGACAGTATCTTTTCAACCTCGGCATCGCTTGCGCCCGGCTTGGCCTTCACTTGCTCCACGTTGCGGAATATCTGGGCGAGGCTGCCTTCGGGAGCCAGCTTCTTATACTCGGCGCAGAACGAAGCCACAAAGTCGTCTTGGGCACTGCGGTTGTGCTCAACGTTGGCAATTGCCTGGTTAAACTTCTTGTCGGGGTTCTCGTTGGAGAGAGCGCGCAAGATGTCGGGGACCGAAATCTGAAGAGTTACGTTCATACCGCCCTTCAGGTCAAGGCCGAGGCCGAGTTCCTTTTCGCGGACTTCCTGGAAGGTGTATCCAAGGTACACCTTTTGCTTAGCGATGGAGTCAATGTACTCGTTGTAAGCGGTTCTGTACTTGTCGTTAGATGTGTCGGCACTCTTGATGCCGGCTGCGGCAAGGGCCTTCTGCTCTGCGATGCTGTCGTAGTGATAGGTCACAAACGAGAACGAGAGGTAGAATGCACATATTAGAATCAGCAGAACGGTGATGACTCTGATAAAACCTTTGGTTTGCATTTGTTAGAGTTTATTAATTATTTTTATTTGTTTTCGCTCAAATATAATTTACAGTTTGCAAATATACTACAATTTCTTTAAGGTGAAAAATATTTGCAATGCGTTTTTGCGCTTAAAGCCAACTGAATGTGATTGGCGGCGGCCACATGCGAAAAGGACCGTTGTCTCACGACAACAGTCCAAAAAACTTAAAATCTAATACCATGAAAAACCGTTGCAAATATATGCCTTGTTGCGGCCACAGCCAAAACAAAAGCACAAATTATGCGCGGGTTAATGTTTTTTAACCAAAATCGAACATAAAAGCCCTCATTGCAAGCAGTTATGCGCGGTGCACACTACTTGCGGCGCTTGCGCGGCGACTGGCGGTGCTTGGGCGATGCCATGCGCAGCACCTGGGCCGAGCGGGCTGGCAGGTAGAGTTTGAGCCAGCCGAGACCGGCGCTGTCGTAGAGCGGATCGGGCTGCGTGAAGTGCTTCACGGCCTCGTCGATGTTGCCATAGCCGCCATAGCGGCTGTTGTCGGTGTCGACCACGCCATCGTATTCGCCGGCAGGAGCCAGCAGGCCGTAGTCATCGAACGACTTCACGGGGTTGAAGTTGAACACAAACACCAGACGCCCGCGCTTGAATGCCAGCACCTGGTCGTCGTCCTTGTCCCACAGCTTTTGCACCGGCAGTTTCTGGAAGTTATGCACCGAGCCGATGAGGTGAATCATGTCGTTGTCCCAGTTGTTGAGGAACTGATACTTCAGGTCGGGGCGGTCGACCAGGCTCCACTGCCTGCGGGCATACTTGTAGCTCCAGCCGTTGCCCTCGCGCGGGAAGTCGATCCACTCGGGGTGTCCCCACTCGTTGCCCATGAAGTTGAGATAGCCTCCATTGATGGTGGAGGCCGTCACCAGCCTTATCATTTTGTGCAGAGCCATGCCGCGGTCCACAGCGCCGTTGTTGTCGCCCACCATCATGTGCCAGTACATGTCCTTGTCGATGAGGCGGAAAATTATGGTCTTGTCGCCCACCAGAGCCTGGTCGTGGCTCTCGGCATAGCTTATTGTCTTCTCGTCGGCGCGGCGGTTGGTGAGCTCCCA
>CALBLR010000468.1 GCA_937896015.1 uncultured Prevotellaceae bacterium
GCCAGGTGTTCGGTTCGCGCATACTTGGGCCTGAGGAGCCTATGGTGGCAAGAATCCAAAACATGTATATTCGCCAAATCGTAATCAAAATTGAGACGGGCGCGTCGATGGTGAAAGTGAAGCAGGCGCTGCGCGGCATTTACGAGCAAATGCTGGCCGCCGACAGCCGCATGCGCTCGGTGTATCTGTATTACGACGTCGACCCCGTGTGATGCGCCTCTGGGTCAGAAGTCGAGCAAACGCTCGTGGGCGCGGGCCCAAGCCACGCGGTGGCGTTCAAAGTGCCACCACTCGCGGCGGTAGGTCATGAAGCCGGCACGGGTCATGGCACGGCGCAGCATGCGGCGGTTGGCCACAGCCTCGGCGCTGAGCCGCCCGCTGGCCACGAGTGCATCTTCGGCGTCGATGTGGGCAAGCGGGCCGAAGGTGTCGAAATCGGTGCCCATGTCCACGGGCACTCCCCGGCGCGTAAGGCTCAGGTCAAGGGCCACGCCATAGTTGTGCGGACCTCCCCTGAACGGCCTTGCCACATAGCGCTCGCCAGTGGTGCCCTCCACACACCGCCACATGGCACGCTGCGCGCTCAGCGGCCGCGCGGCGTCGAAAATCACAATTCCCATATCAGAATCCTCGGTCTGCAAGGTGCGCAGAGCCATGGCCAGCGAGCGCGCCGTGGCCGGTGTGGCATAGGCCTTGCAGTAGTTGCCATACATGTTGCGGCGGGCAAAATTATGCCGCGTGGCATAGCGCAAATCGAGCGTTATGGCCGGGCTGATCTGCGACAGGTCGACAAGGCCCGCCGCAAGCATCGAGTCTTCCATGGCCGAGCGCTGCGGTTTTGCGGTATCGGCGGCGGCAGACACTGCTTGGGCATGGCCCGCCGAGCGAGAAGGCCCACCCCATGTGCAGGCGGCAGCCCCCAGCGCAAGGCCAAGGACTGCCGCCAATACCGTTATATTTGAGCCGTGCGACATCAGTCAAACACGCCCTCCATCACATCGCTCTCCTGCGGTTCGGCCGACTCTTCCGACGAGTGGCCTCCACCTCCGCCCGAGCCATAGCCATAGCCGCCATGGCCGCCACAGGCATTGAAATCGGCCGGGAATTCAAACTTTGTGCTTTGGCTGTAGGGCAGCGACGGGTCATCGTACACGCTCTTCATATACAAGCCGTAGATGGGCAGCGCCATCTCGGCGCCCTGACCGTAGGCCATCGACGAGAAGTGGATGAAACGCTCCTCACCGCCTACCCACACGCCAGTCACCAGCTCGGGCGTGAAGCCCATAAACCAGCCGTCGGCATTGAAGTTGGTGGTACCCGTCTTGCCGCCCATCTGGGCATCGATGTGGTAGGCATAGCGCAGACGCGCGCCGGTGCCGGCGTCGACCACGTTGAGCAGCATCGAGAGTATCTTGTAGTAGGTCTCCTCGCTCATCACCTCGGTTTGCTGCGGAGTGAACTCGGCCAGCACGTTGCCGCTGTTGTCGCAAATGCGGGTCACAAACATTGGCTGGGCGCGCATGCCCTTGTTGGCAAAAGCCGAATAGGCGCTCACCATCTCCCTCACCGACACGTCGCACGGGCCGAGGCACAGGGCGGGCACGGTGTCGAGCTTGTTTGAAATGCCGAAATTGTGCAGCATGTTCACCAAGTTGGCAGGCTTGAGGGCATCGATCAGGCGTGCCGAAATCCAGTTGTTGGAGTACGTGAGAGCCCAACGCAAATCCACCATTTGGCCAATGCGGCCATGACCAGCGTTGCGCGGAGCCCAGCCGTTGATCACCGGCTGCGTGTTGAGCAGGCGGTCGCACGGTGTGTAGCCGTTTTCCATTGCCAGCGTGTAGAGAAAGGGCTTCACCGTGGAGCCAATCTGGCGCCGTCCGGTCGACACCATGTCGTATTTGAAGAAGCGGAAGTCGGGGCCGCCCACATAGGCTTTGATGTAGCCCGTCTGGGGGTCCATCGACATCACACCGCAGCGCAGATAGCTCTTAGTGTAGAGCAGCGAGTCGAGGGGCGACATCACGCGGTCGACTTCGCCATTGTAGGTGAACAGGCGCATCTCGGTGGGCGTGTTGAAGTTGCTCATTATGTCGTTGTCGCTCATGCCCGAGGCTTTGAGCGCGCGGTAGCGGTCGGTCTGGCGTATGGCGGTCTTGATAAGCGTCTGTTTCTGCTTGGCCGTGAGCTCCTGCGGGTCGTTGGAATAGGGGTTGCGCGTGCCGCCGCGCTCGCGCAGGAAGTTGGGCTCAAGCGTGCCGCCCATGTGCTGGCGCACGGCGTCCTCAAGATGCTTCTGCATGCGCGAGTCGATGGTGGTGTAGATCTTTAGTCCGTCGGAATACACATCGTAGGGCGAGCCGTCGGCCTTGTGGTTTTTGTTGCACCAGCCATACAGGGGATTGTTGACCCACTCCACCGAGTCGTCGTAGAAGGCCTGACGGTTCCAGTCGGGATAGTCTTCGATGCGCGGCTCCTTGGCCATCATCATGCGGCGCAGCTCCTCACGAAAGTATGGCGCCATGCCGTCGTTTTTGTTCACCTTGTGGTAGTGCAGTTCCACGGGCGTGGCCTGCAGCGAGGCGCAGTCGGCGTCGCTGAGGCATCCGGCCTTGCGCATTTGGTCGAGCACCACATTGCGGCGCTGGCGGGCGCGCTCGGGATAGCGCAGGGGGTTGTAGTACGACGGGTTTTTGCACATGCCCACCAGCATGGCCGATTCCTGCACGTTGAGGTCGCGCGGGTCTTTGCCAAAGTAAACGTAAGAGGCCGTCTTGATTCCAACCGCATTGTTGAGGAAGTCAAACTGGTTGAAATACATTTTTATAATCTCGTCCTTAGTGTAGTAGCGCTCTATTTTCATTGCTATCACCCACTCGATGGGCTTTTGCAGCGCGCGCTGGAATATGTTGGAGCTCTTGGGCGTGTAGAGCTGCTTGGCCAGCTGCTGTGTGATGGTGGAGCCGCCGCCAGCGCTGGCGTTGCCCATGATGATGCGCTTCACCACCGAGCGCATGATGGCGCGCACATCGATGCCCGAGTGGCTCATGAAGCGCACATCCTCGGTGGATATGAGCGCGTCGCTCAGGTGTTTCGACATCTGGTCGAAGTCCACATACACGCGGTTGCCCTTGCTCTTGTAGATGCGCCCCATCTCCTGCCCGTCGCTGGAATAGAGCGTGGAGGCATACTTGTCGGTGGGGTTCTTTAGCTCGGCAATGGGCGGCATGTAGCCGATGATGCCGTTGTAGATGAGCACAAACAATATTACCAGCAGAGCAATGAATATGCCGAAAGCCTGCCACATGCGCCGCACGATGCGTGCGTCGCGGCTGCTGCGCGAAGGCTTGCCTGCTGCTGAAGCGCCGTTGTTGTTCATTTCCAAAATATGCTTATTATGGTTGTTTTGGTCCGTTTTCACGTCAACTATGCGCCAAAAGGCGCTTAAAATAAAACACAAAGATAGCAATTTTATGCTCAAAACACCACATTTTTCCCAAGAAACAGCGCCGCTGCATTTTTTTTGCGGCAGGCGCACAAAGTTATGGGCTATTTTGCTTAACTTTGTTATCGTTATGGACAAGCAACCAAGGCAACACAGCACGGCCGCGCACGCGGTCCGCAAGCAGCAGCCGCATAGCCGACAGCTGCCACGCAGGGGCCGTTGTTTTCCATTGCCGCCAGCCGCCGCCAGCCGCCAGCCAATCAACGATGCTGAGGTTGGCCTTTTTTGTGCCGCTGCCGGCTGACATTGAAGCGAAAAGGAATAAAAACATCACATAATCTTAGTTTATGAAAAATAAAAGTTTAGTCTCCATCTCCGACTTGTCGAAAGACGAGATTCTGCGCCTTTTGAGCCAAGCCGAGCGTTTCGAAAAGAACCCCAACCAGAAGATTCTGGACGGCAAAGTTGTGGCGACGCTGTTTTTTGAGCCCTCAACACGCACGCGCCTGAGTTTTGAAACCGCCGTCAACCGCCTTGGCGGACGAGTGATAGGCTTCTCCGACGCCAAGACCAGCAGCCAGTCGAAAGGCGAAACGCTGAAAGACACCATTATGATGGTGAGCAACTACGCCGACCTGATAGTGATGCGCCACTACCTGGAAGGCGCAGCCCGCTATGCCAGCGAGGTGGCACCCGTGCCCGTGATCAACGCCGGCGACGGAGCCAACCAGCACCCGTCGCAGACGATGCTCGACCTCTACTCAATCTACAAGACGCAAGGCACCCTTGAGGGCCTTACCATAACCATGGTGGGCGACCTGAAGTATGGCCGCACGGTGCACTCGCTGCTCGAAGCCATGCAATACTGGAAGCCGAAGTTCAACTTCATTGCCTGCAAAGAGCTGCAAATGCCGGAGCAATACAAGCGATTCTGCGACGATCACGGCATTGAATACCACGAGTCGACCGACTTCTCACAAGAGGTGATAAACGAGACCGACATCCTGTATATGACCCGCGTGCAGCAGGAGCGGTTCACCGACCTCATGGAATATGAGCGAGTGAAAAGCCTCTACAACCTGCACAACAGCATGCTCGACAACAGCAAGCCCAACCTGCGTGTGCTGCACCCGCTGCCGCGCATCACCGAAATCAGCCAGGACGTGGACGACAACCCCAAGGCATACTTCTTCCAGCAGGCCAAAAACGGCCTCTATGCCCGCCAGGCCATCATATGCCGCTCGCTGGGCATAGAGTGCTGAGCGGATTCACATTATATTTCAGCAAAAAAACAACCGGACTAAAAAAACATATTGATTTATTACAATCATGACTGACAATAACAAGAAAGAACTGGCCGTGGCCGCGCTGAAAAACGGCACAGTCATCGACC
>CALBLR010000469.1 GCA_937896015.1 uncultured Prevotellaceae bacterium
GCTGGCCGTGCGCCTGGCCGCCACGCGCAACAAGAAGGCGCGGCTCATGCTTGAGGGGCACAGCCGCACACTGCCCACGCTGCGCGGGAAGCTGCCCGCCGGCGAAAGCAGCATCTGGATCCACGCCTCGTCGCTTGGCGAGTTTGAGCAGGGCCGTCCGCTAATTGAAAAAATCAAGGCGCGCAATCCCAAGGCCCGCATTGTGCTCAGCTTCTTCTCGCCATCGGGCTATGAGGTGCGCAAATCCTACCCGCTGGCCGACGCCGTGTGCTACCTGCCATTCGACCAGCCAGAGGCTGTGAGCAGCTTTCTCGACGCCGTGCGCCCCTCGATGGCCATATTCGTGAAATATGAGTTCTGGGGCAACTATCTGCACGAGCTGCACCGCCGCCAGGTGCCCACCTACCTGATTTCGGCCATATTCAGACCGCAGCAGGTGTTTTTCAAGCCCTGGGGCGGAATGTTTCGCGACATGCTGCACTGCTTCACCACCATATTTGTGCAAAACGAGGAGTCGCGCCTGCTGCTGAAGCAGATAGGCGTGCGCAACGTGGAGGTGTCGGGCGACACTCGCTTCGATCGTGTGGTCGACATCAAAAACGCCGCCAAAAAGTTTGACGTGATAGGCCAAATGACAGCAGGCCAGCCGTTCACCCTGGTGATGGGCAGCTCGTGGCAGCCCGACGAAGACATAGTGATACCCTACTTCAACTCCCACCCCGGGATGAAGCTGATTATAGCCCCGCACGAATTTGACGCCGATAGGCTTGAGGCCCTAAAAAGCCGCATCACGCGTCCCGTGGAACTGTATTCCAAGGCCACACCGCAAAGCGCGGCAGGGCTCGACTGCCTCATTATAGACTGCTTCGGAATACTGTCGTCGCTGTATGCCTACGGGCAGATGGCATATGTGGGCGGCGGATTTGGCGCGGGCATACACAATGTGAATGAGGCGGCCGTGTATGGCATACCCGTGGTGTTCGGCCCGAAATACGGCAAATTCCGCGAGGCGGCCGACCTGATAGCCTGCGGCGGCGGATTCAGCATTAGCGACGCCGATGGCTTTGCCGCCATAATGGACCGCATGACAGGAAGCCGCGAAGAGCTGAGCCACAGCGGCACCATTGCCGGCAACTACATAAAGTCGCACACTGGAGCCACCGACTTTATCTATAGCACCGTGTTTGGATCAAAGCATCCATAACCAGCTGTACAGCAAGCATAAACACATCCCAGCCGGGGCACGCAGATAATTGGCTGCGTGCCTCGGCGGGTTTTATAGAACACTTTTAGGCTTAAAAAGAACACCTCAAAATGATAGCTTATTCATATTTTTGCATCTTGACAAGCCATTAAGTAAAGTATATGCCAAACAATGACAACAACAGCAAAGCGGCACAGCTTAAAGAGATAAACTTCAACGACGTGCCTTCGATAGATGGTGTGAGCTACTACGACGGTGAACTCGCCTTTGCCGACGATGTGGTGAGCCTGCCCATGCTTGTGAAGGCATACAAGGTGAACTTCAACATGCTGGTGTTTTGCATAGCGGGCGAGCTCGACATCAGCGTGGGCGGCACGCGCTATCACGTGACGCCCAACGAGGCCCTGCTGGTGAACTCGCACAATGTGATTAGCGACATCAGCATTGGCGAGGATTTCCAGTGCAAAATATTGGGCATAAGCAATGAGGTGGAATACACATTCATCCACCGCAGCATCATCGACACGTTTCTCAACATGTGCGAAAACCCGCTGCTGCGCTTCACGCCCGACGAGATGCTGATGTTCAGCAAATACTACGAGCTGGCAAACTACAAAATGACGCACCCCAACCTGAGCTATGGCCGCGAAACCATGCAGTGCCTGCTGCGCGCCTATGTGCTCGACATCATCGACAGCGTGAACCGCCACTTCACTGACGATAGCGGCACACACA
>CALBLR010000470.1 GCA_937896015.1 uncultured Prevotellaceae bacterium
GCACCAGCTTCATAAGCTGGATGAACCTGATGCGGCAATATGTGGTGGTGTGCGCCTTTGTACCGATGGCGCTGCTCATAAGGCAGCGCAAGTGGCTTGCCTACTTTGCCTGCGTGGCGCTGTTGTGCACCATTCACAAGTCGGCTCTGTTCCTTGTGCCGCTTTTCGCCTTCGGCTACTTCACAATTAAGGTGAACGACGGCAAGGTGCCGTTGCTGATATTGCTGTTATGCGTAATTGTGGGCCTCAATCCCGTGTGGTTGTCGCTGTTTCACAATCTTGGCGATGCCCTGGCGCTAATCGGCTACGGCAAATATGCAGGCCTTGTGGAGAATATGGCCTGCGGTGGGGCGCAAATCATGAGCTGGGGCCCCAACAGAATCTCGATTCTGCTGATGGAAATGGCGCTTGTGTGGTATTACAGTCGTGTGAGGGAGCACTTCAGTTCCGACGCCATGTTGCCGCTATACTTCTCGCTGGCCTTCGTGGGCATTTGCCTTGAGAATTTGCTCATCAACACCAATGGCGTGGTGCTGCGCACGGTGCAGTTTATGCTGGTGTTTGTGGTGCTGCTCAATGCCTACACGCTTGAATATTTCCGCCAAACCAGGCGCTGGTGGCATTTTGCTGTGTTAGCACTGCTCATTTTCAACTACGTGTATGTGGTAATATTAAAGGCTGTGTATATGCCCAGCAAGGTGATAGTGCCCTCGCTTTATAATTTGTTTTTTCTGAATTAATAGATATATAATAGATATGTTGGTGTCGGTGATCATACCGGTTTACAATGCCGAGAGCTACATAGCGCGATGCGTGACGTCGGTGCTCGATCAGTCGTATGCCAACTTGGAGGTGATCCTGGTGGACGATTGCAGCACCGACTCCACACTTAGCGTGCTGCACAGTGTGCTTGATGAGCGCAACGACAGCCGCGTGAGGCTCATTTGCCACGAGTGCAACCAAGGCAGCGCAGCCACAAGGACCACGGGAATCAAAGCTGCACATGGCGATTACATGGTGCATGTGGACAGTGATGATTGGATTGATCACGATTTTGTGGCTAAAATGGTAAATAAAGCCATAGCAAGCAATGCCGACATTGTAGTGTGTGAGTATTGTTATGAATATACCTGTCATAGTGAGAGATGTCATATAAGTGAGTCAACGGACAATAATGTGTTTCTGGCACGGGTGCTGAGTGGCGATTTGCATGCGTCATTGTGGAATAAGCTTATTCGCAGCAGCATCATATTTAAGTACAATTTAAGTCCTCTTCCAGGGGCAAACATTCTTGACGACAAATCAATGCTGTACAAGGTGGCTTACTATGCAAATAGCATTGCCTACGTTAACGAACCACTATACCACTACAACCGCTGCAACGCTGCGTCATACACTTCCGATAGTCAGAATTTGCATGAAACTGTTTTGAAAAATGCGGAATCTTACCTGCATGTTCTTGCTGATATGTCTCAGTTCTTCAGTGTAAGGTCTGTGCCGCCGGTTGTTCTTAGAGCCTTGGTGCAATTCCGCATATTCATACTGTCTATGATCCTGGTTAACGGCTCAATCGCTATTGTAAAGTCACGAAAAGAACTGTTTTGTGGAATCGGGTGGAAAGATGTTTTAGCTTCGTCGGTAGCTGTGCACTATAAGATGGCTGTAATGCTTTATCTTTGTAAGATGTGGCCAGCTATTGGTCTGCTGTCATCAGCCATAAGACACATAAAAAAGATTAGGTCTATATGAATATAAATGTTTTAGATAAGTGGCTGAATCGCTCTTTCTTCGGATACGCTATAATTGTGTATCTGATATTGCTTGCGGTATTGTCATTTATGAAGGCCGATAAAGTTCCTGACGACTCTTTGGTAGCATGTCAAATAATTGGGTTGTCTCTTGTCTTTATTAGCTCAAGGTTTTACTCCTATCGTTCAATTTGGACTACCATTGTGGTAGTGTTTTTCTTTCAGTTGATTGCAGGATATGGCCTTAGAATATTCAATATTGAATTCTATGGCGACCCGTTAGGCCTTAACCCTATCGATGCTGGCGACTATAATAGAAACGGAATGCACACTGAACTTTCCATAGTGCAATTCTGTAAAATGCTTGCCAGCAATAGGTATATGCTTGATGACTATGGGTTTAATATAATAGTTTATTTGTGCTACAAGTTGTTCACTCCTGACAATGGAATTCATGTGTTGGTGCTTTTCAATGCAGTAGCAGTAGCTGTGTCGAGCCTGTTTCTATACAAACTCTCGAGATTGTATTTCACCATTGAAGCCTCGATGTTTATTGCATTCTTGTGGGGAACTGAATTGTTTGCTGCCTACACGGCTTCGGTTGGCCTAAAGGAGAATTTTATGGTGATGTTTATCATCATTAGCATGTATTATCTGTGCAAGCTTAATCGGGGTGTGAACATTAAGGACACTTTGCTGTTCTTGTTTTTTGCATCGTTTGCGTTGCTGTTTCGCATGGCAATTTTTTATATGCTAATAGCATGCTGGCTGTTTCAGTTGTCTCTGCGGTTCTCAATA
>CALBLR010000471.1 GCA_937896015.1 uncultured Prevotellaceae bacterium
GACCCACTGGAACGGGCTTGACTGACCGCTGAATGCAAAGTAATACACCACGCGGCCAAGCACCACCAGCGAGGCCACCGCATAGCTGGCCCAGGTGATGAAGCGGCTGAGACCGTCGAGCTGCTCGTTGAGCGGTGTCTTCACACTGTCGTCGATTTGCGCGGCCTCATACACCTTGCCGTTTTCGGTGGCATCGCCCACAGCCGTGACGCGGCACACACCATGGCCCTCCATCACCTTGGTGCCACGCATCACATGATTGGATGGGAAAGTGGCGTCGGGGTCGAAATCGGCCTCAACGGTGGTCTTGGCGCACACCGGTTCGCCAGTGAGCGACGACTCGTCGACCTGCAGGGCCGTGGCCTCAAGCAGCACTGCATCGGCCGGCACCTCCTCGCCCGTGTTGAGAATCACCACATCGCCCACCACCACATCGCGCTTGGGCACGCGCTTCACATTGCCGTCGCGCACCACCTCCACGGGTTCGTCGTCGTTCACCTTGTTGAGCACGGCAAACTCGCGGTCGGCCTTCCACTCAAACACAAAGGCCATGCCCGTGGCCAGCAATATGGCTATGAAAATGCCCACCGGCTCGAAAAACACCGAGCCGCTTTCGCCAAGTCCGAAATACTCATAAAACGATATGCCCACCGACAGCACTCCAGCCACCAGCAGCACTATTATCAGCGGGTCTCTGAACTTTTCAAGCAGTTTGATCCACCAAGGTGTCTTAACGGGCGGAGTGAGCACGTTGGCGCCATGGCTGGCGCGGCTCTGGGCCACTTCGGCCTGGCTCAGACCGATGTATTTTCTGATTTTTGCCATATTCGCACTTTTGTTAACAGGTTTTGCAAAGTTACCACATAATTCACCAACACAATTACAAAAACCATGCCAATAACGCACAAACCGGGTCTTGCAAGCTAAGACAAGACCCGGTTTGAGGTTTCATTTGTTTGCAAAGAGGGCTAAATTATGAGCCGCGCCACCTGATAGAACAGAGCCGACACCACCCAAGCCAGCGCTGTGGTGTAGAGGGCCGTGAAAATGGCCCACTTCCAGCTGCCGCTCTCATTCTTGATGGCTGCTATCGTGGCCAGGCACGGGAAGTAGAGCAGCACAAACAGCAAGTAGCTGTAGGCAACCAGCGGTGTAATTCCGTCGGCTGTCATCTGGGCGCGCACCGCATCGTATTTGTGTCCGTCGTCGGGGGCGGAGTCGTCGGCCACAGTCTCATCGCCGCTATAAAGTTCGCCCATGGTGGAGGCAACAATCTCCTTTGCCCCCACACCGGCCACAAGGCTAACATCGAGTTTCCAGCTAAAGCCCTGCGGAGTGAACACGGGCGCTATGGCCTTGCCTATGCGGCCTATGTAGCTTTGCTCCTGCTGCTGTTGCGGGGTGAGCTGGCTGTTGTGCGGGAAGTAGCCCAGCGCCCACACAATGATGCTGGCGGTGAGGATTATGCTACCCATCTTCTTCAAATACTGCTTGCCCTTTTCCCAGGTGTGGCGCGCTATGGCCTTGCTGGTGGGGAAGCGGTAGGGCGGCAGCTCCATCACAAACGGGGTGTCTTCCTTGCCCACCACATAGCGGCTGAACACACGGCTCATGATTACGGCCACCACTATGCCCACCACATACAGCGATATCATCACCATTGAGCGGTATTTTAAGGCGAAGAATGTG
>CALBLR010000472.1 GCA_937896015.1 uncultured Prevotellaceae bacterium
CTCTCACTGGCCGAATACTGTGAAGGCTCAGGCCAAGCTCCTGCCGAAGCTTGGGAAGACTACTACACCTATGGAGGACTGCCGCACGTGATATCGCTTGAAACAGATAAAAAGAAACTTGATTATCTCAAAAACCTGTTTGAAAGCGTTTATGCCATTGACATGATTGAACGAAACCGCATAAAAAACAAGGCCGAGTTCAGAGATCTGGCCAACATAGTGGCCTCGAGCATTGGTGCTCCCACCAACCCCTCAAAGCTGTCAAACACATTTAAGAGCGTGAAAAAGACAGCCATAAGTTCAACGACCATCGACCGCTATCTTGGTTACATGCAAGACGCGTTCATAATCGAAAAAGCCGAGAGATTTGACGTGAAAGGAAGAAAGTATATTGGCCGCCTTGCAAAATATTACTTCTGCGACTTGGGGCTGCGCAATGCCATACTAGACCTGCGCCAGCAAGAAGAATCGCACATTATGGAAAATGTGATTTACAATGAGCTTCGCCGCCGTGGCTGCAGAGTGGATGTGGGCGTGGTGGAGCAACGCTACGTTGACAGCTCCGGCAAATGGCAACGCAAGCAGCTGGAGGTTGACTTTGTAGTGAATGAGGGGAACCAGCGCTATTACATCCAGTCGGCACTTGCCATGCCCGACAAAGAAAAGCGCGCACAGGAAATGGGGTCGCTGCTGCGCATTGACGACTCGTTTAAAAAGATGATAGTCGTGAACAGCAACATCAAGCCGTGGCGCGATGACCACGGAATACTCACGATTGGGCTCATCGACTTTCTGATGGATCCGCGCAGCCTTGACAGATAAGCACTTGCCGACCTCTGCGACGAAAAAGTGGCAATATTGCCAAAAATTCTTCGCAACGGCGCACACGGACTGCGCTAAGCGGGCGGCACCGCTGGCTGGACTTGGGACCCGTAGCCGGTGGTGCCGCCCGTTTTTTTGTTTGTAATGTATAAAACTGCCGAGCGCGCTACAGCACGCCCTTGGTGCTGGGAAGCTGGTATTTGAACACGTCGCGGCGCGCGGCGCACTTGAGTGCGTGGGCGAAGCCCTTGAATATGGCTTCGATCTTGTGGTGCTCGTTCTGACCGCGGGCGTGCACGTAGAGGTTGATGCGCGCAGCGTCGCTCAGGCTCTTGAAGAAGTGCATGAACATTTCGGTGGGCACATCGCCAACGCGCTCGCGGTGAAACTCTGCGTCCCACACAAGCCAGCTGCGGCCGCCAAAGTCGAGAGCCACGGTGCAGTTGCAGTCGTCCATGGGCAGCACAAAGCCATAGCGTTCAAT
>CALBLR010000473.1 GCA_937896015.1 uncultured Prevotellaceae bacterium
TGAATGTATTCGCCCTCCACAATGGTCAGGTAGCCGCGCATGGCCAGGCCGTAGGCCAGGCCCACGGCGGCACCGCCAATGTGGGCTATGTGGCCGCCGGCGTTGCCCACCTCCATGCTAAGCAGGTCGAGGAGCAGAGTGGCGGCAGCCACCCACTTAAGCGGCACATCGCCTATCAGGAACAGGCGCACAGCGCGGTTGGGCGCGGCCACGGCCACAGCCGCCACCACGGCCAGGACAGCCGCCGAAGCGCCAATGAGCATGCCCTGCTGCTGGCGCATGACTGGCAGCAGGCTGCCGGCCGCCACATAGAGCAGAGCGCCGCCAATGCCGCCCAGCACATACAGCCCTGTGAGCTGCTTGGGGGTGAAATAGTCGAGAAACATCTGCCCCAGCCAGTAGAGCCACAGCATGTTGAAGAGCAAGTGCAGCACACCGTAGTGCGACACCATGTAGGAGATCAGCGTCCACGGGCGGCGCAGCAGCACCGCAGCCTGCGACGGCACCTCCACCGCCTGCAGCACAGCCTGCGAGTCGATGCCGAGCAGCGCGGCGGCAATCACCGCCAGACGCAGCAGCACAAACACCGCCACGTTGACGTATATTATCTTGATGAGCATCGAGCCCGAGCGGAAGCGGGCCAGCAATCCGTCAGTAAATGCCATTGCCGCCTCCTATCGTGCCTTTGCGCTTCCACACCATTATCATGATGAACCCGAACAGCATTCCTCCCAAATGGGCGAAATGGGCCACACCGGCCACAGCGCCTGTCACGCCGAAAGCCAGCTCCACGAGGCCGTAGCCCAGCACCATCCACTTGGCCTTGATGGGGAACGGGAATGGAATGATGTACATGGGCAAATTCGGGAAAAGCATGCCGAAAGCCAGCAGAATGCCAAACACGGCGCCTGAGGCCCCGACGGTGACCAGCTGATTGAAAAACTGGCTGATTTCACCGCTCTGCTGCCAAGCCGACACTATGCCGCCCACCTGAGAAGAGGGCACTCCCTGCATGGCCAGAATCTCGGCCACCATATCGGACCACGACAGCTGCCACCACAGTTCCTGCACCAGGCCGGCGCCGACGCCGCACGACAGGTAGTAGAACAGATAGCGCTTGGAGCCCAGCACGCGTTCGAGCATCGTGCCAAACATCCACAGCGAGAACATGTTGAAAAAGAGGTGGGTGATGCCGCCCTGCAGACTTGAGCTGTCGTGCAAGAACATATAGGTGACGAGCTGCGCTGGGTTGAACTGCGGGGCGAGCCAGAAGTGCAGCCCCAGGTAGCGCG
>CALBLR010000474.1 GCA_937896015.1 uncultured Prevotellaceae bacterium
GTGCTCCTCCACGAGGAAGCGCTCGTGCTCGGTCTGCAGGTCGATGCCCCAGTGCACGGGGAACTCAAACTTCTTGCCGCTCTCCTCGAGGATTTTGATGCCCTCGGTGTAGGTGAGGCGCACGAAGCGCTCCTTGATGACGCCCTGAAGGCGCTCGATGAGCGAGTTGTCGTACATTTTGTTGAGGAACTCGATGTCGTCCTTGCAGTGGTCGAGGGCATACTGCACGCAGTATTTTATGAAGTCCTCGGCGAGGTCCATATTGTCGTTGATGTCGTTGAAGGCAACTTCGGGCTCCACCATCCAGAACTCGGCCAGGTGGCGGGGCGTGTTGCTGTTTTCGGCGCGGAATGTGGGGCCGAAGGTGTAGATGGCGCCAAGGGCGGTGGCTCCGAGCTCGCCCTCGAGCTGTCCGCTCACGGTGAGGCTTGTGGGCTTGCCGAAGAAGTCTTGCGAATAGTCGACGCGGCCGTCGTCGGTGCGGGGCAGGTCGTTGAGGTTGAGCGTGGTCACCTGGAACATTTCGCCGGCGCCCTCGCAGTCGCTCTCGGTGATGAGCGGCGTGTTGAGGTAGAAGAAGCCGCGGCTGTTGAAGAAGTTGTGGATGGCGAAGGCCAGGTTGTGGCGGATGCGCATCACGGCTCCGAAGGTGTTGGTGCGCATGCGCAGGTGCGCCTTCTCGCGCAGGAACTCAAGTGTGTGTCCCTTCTTTTGCAGGGGGTACTGCTCGGGGTCGGCGGTGCCATACACCTCGATGGTGTCGGCCTGCACCTCCACGCTCTGTCCCTTGCCCTGCGAGGCCACCAGAGTGCCCTCCACATGCAGGCTCGAGCCTGTGGTGATGGGCTTCAGCTGCTCGTCGGTGAACTTGGCGAGGTCGATGACAATTTGCAGATTTTTAATTGTCGAGCCGTCGTTGAGAGCCACAAACTGCACGTGCTTGTTGCCGCGGCGCGTACGCACCCAGCCCTTGACGCACACCTTCTCGTCGACGAGTTGCGGGTCGAAGACATCGACAATCTTAGTTCTTTTTAATGCCATTATAGTGTTATTGTTATTATTGTTGTTTGCTTTAGTTAACTTGCGGGCCGTGATTACTCAAACGAGCCCTGCTTGAGGAAGTTGACCTCCTCCTGAGTGAGGTAGCGCCAGCGGCCGCGGGGCAGGTCCTTCTTGGTGAGGCCTGCGAAGTAAACGCGGTCGAGCTTCACCACGTGGTAGCCGAGCGACTCGAATATGCGGCGCACCACACGGTTGCGGCCCGAGTGGATTTCGATGCCGGCCTGCTTGCGGTCGGTGGGCGAAACGTAGCTCACGGCGTCGGCGTGAATGGGGCCGTCGTCAAGCTCCACGCCGTCGGCTATGTGCTGCATGTCGTCTTCGCTGATGGGCTTGTCGGTCCACACCTGATACATTTTTTTCTTCACATACTTAGGGTGTGTGAGCTTAGAGGCGAGGTCGCCGTCGTTGGTGAGCAGCAGCACGCCGGTGGTGTTGCGGTCGAGGCGGCCTACGGGGTAGATGCGCTCCTGGCATGCGCCCTTCACGAGGTCCATCACCGTCTTGCGGCCGTTGGGGTCGTCGCTGGTGGTGACGCAGTCTTTGGGCTTATTGAGCAGGATGTAGCACTTCTTTTCGGCGCTCACCACCTTGTCGTTGTATTCCACAATATCCTTGGGGGTGATTTTCACGCCGAGTTCGGTCACGGGGTTGCCGTTGACCTTGATGAGGCCCTTTTGGATGAGTTCGTCGGCCTCGCGGCGCGAGCAGATGCCGGCGTTGGCCATAAACTTGTTGAGGCGGATTTCGCTGTTGGGGTCAACCATGGGCTCTTCGTATTCCACTGGTTTGGGGCGCGGAGTGAAGCGCATGGTGGTGGGGCGCTGCACGGGCTGCTGACGCTTGGGCTGGTGGGGCTTGCCGCCGTAGGGGCGTTGCTGGCCGTAGCCGCCGCGCTGCTGGCCATAGGGGCGCTGCTGGTAGCCGCCGCGCTGGTTGTTGTAGCCGCCGCGCTGCTGGCCGTAGCCGCCCTGGTTGTAAGGGCGCTGCTGGCGCGGCGCGTAGGGGCGCTGTGGCTGGGCTCCTTCGGGCATCATGCCCTCGGCTCCCGGCTCGGCCTGCTGCGGGTCGGGCTGGTTGTAACGGTTGTTGTAGGGGCGCTGCTGGCCATAGCCGCCGCGCTGATTGTTGTAGCCGCGCTGCTGGTAGCCGCCGCGCTGGTTGTTGTAGCCGCCGCGCTGCTGGCCATAGCCGCGCTGCGGGCCGTAGCCGCCCTGGTTGTAGGGCCGCTGCTGGCGCGGCGCATAGGGGCGCTGCTGATAGCCGCCTTGGTTGTAGTCGGCCTGCGAAGTTGCCTGATCTCCCTGTTGTGCATCATGACTGAAGTCAACTTTGTCGTATCGGGGCGATTCATTGTCCTCGATAGCGGGCTTTGCATCACCGATGCGTGGTCTTTTCGGTTTTTTTTCTAAATTCTCATCCATAACTGTGATACGTTAATTTTGTTAGTAGTTCTTATTGAATGAATGGCCATCTCGGCCTTATATGTTTACAATTGTTTTCTGAATACTCCTCCATGTGAAGCGGCGAGGGCAACACATTGCCCACGGGGCTTCACCTTGCAAAGGTAGCGTTTTTTGCCGCAAAAGCAAATAGCGGAAGGCCGTTCTTTTATATTTTTTAAATATGTGTGTGCGCAAATGCGGCCGAGGCGGCCCTCCCGCGGCGCTTGTGTGCGCTTTGCGGGGGCGGGCCGCCTCGGCTGCAAGAGTGTGGCTGCCGCGGCTTAATAGCCTGTGTAGGAGTGCGGTGTGATGGCTTTGAGCTCGGCCTTCACCTCGGCGCTCACGTTGAGGGTGTCCACAAAGTCTTCGATGCGCTTTTCGTCGACGCGCTCGTTGGTGCGGGTGAGGGCTTTGAGCGTCTCGTAGGGCTTGGGGTAGCCCTCGCGGCGCAGAATGGTCTGCATGGCTTCGGCCACCACGCTCCACATGTTGTCGAGGTCGGCGTCGATGGACTCGCGGTGCAGGATGAGCTTGTTGAGGCCCTTGAGGGTGCTGGCCATGGCTATCATCATGTGTCCGAATGGCAGGCC
>CALBLR010000475.1 GCA_937896015.1 uncultured Prevotellaceae bacterium
CCGCCGATGGCGCCCCCACAGAGGAGGCATAAATGACAATAGAGAAAAATCAATTAATATAACATAACAATTTAAACTACGAAAAAATGAAAAAAGCAATTCTGTTACTCGCTGCCGCATCGATGCTCGCACCTGCAGCAGTTGCACAGCAAAAACTCGTTGCCGAGGTGTCGAAAACGGTATCCGCCTCGGGCAATAAGGTTCCGGCGCTGCAAGCAGCCCTAACCCAGCTGCAGCCCGCTTTCTCCAACCCCGAGACAAAGGACAATGTGCTCACTTGGTACACAGCCGGCAAGGCATCGTTTGGCATATATGACGCTCTGCTGGGCGAAAAAATGCTGAAGAAAGAGGTTAACACTGGCGATATGGCTTCGGCCCTCATCAACGGCTTCAACTACTACAGCAAGGCTCTGCCCCTCGACACAGTGCCAGAGGTCAACAAAGACGGCAGCCCCAAGATTGACAAAAAGACCGGCCAAGCTAAGGTTAAGACCAAATATTCTGCTGAAATCCAAAGCAGCCTCCTTGCTCACGTCAACGATTTCCTGACTATCGGCAACTCGTGCCTTGGCGCACAGGACTGGGCCAATGCACAGGCTGCGTTCAGCACCTACTGCGACATTCAGAACAGCGCATTCGGCAAAGCAAAACTCACTGCCCAGCCCGACTCGGTGATGGGCGAGATCCGCTTCTTCGAAGGCTATGCAGCCGACATGAACAAGGACTATGCCAATGCCTTCAAGGGTTATCAGGCTGCAAAGCTTCTTGGCTATGCCAAGAATCAGGTGGCCGAGCGCGTTGCCGCAGCCCTCGGCTCGATGGCTCAGCAGGCAGTTGACGCCAAAGACTATGCCAAGGCCTACAAAATTGTGGATAAGGCCATTGAAGGCGATCCCAACGACGCCAACATCTACGACCTGCGCGGCCGCATTGCCGAAATGGACTCAACTGCCGGCATGAAGGTGGCTGTGGAATACTACAAGAAGGCCGTGGAGCTTGATCCCAACAACGTCGACGCCCTTTACAACTACGCCCGCTTCTACACTTCGCGCGCAGCAGAATTCATCTCGGCCAACCCCAACATGGTTGACAAAGACCTGCGTCCGAAGATCCAACCCGATCTTGAAGAGGCCATCAAGTATATGGAGAAGGCCCATCAGATTGACAAGGAAAGAAGTGACATCAAAAGAATGCTGGGCCGTGTGTACTACATGCTGGGCCAGAACGACAAGGCCGATGCTCTCGACAAGGAGTAATTCCGACCTCCCTCACCAATCCCGATAAAGGGCGATGAGGCCACATTATCAGCACTGCACGCTTTTTTTTTGAGCATACCCGTTGATGAAACCGCGACGGCGTTGTGCCGAAGAGAGCGTGCAGCGCTTATTTATATTTCTCCCATTCATACACACACAAAGTGAAACATACCATACGATTATCATTATTAGTGAACGCTGCTGCCATGCTTGGGTTACTGTTGGCGGGCAGTCGAATTTGCGCCACTGCGCAAAGCAAGGTGGTTGAAGGTGTGAAGAAAGACCTCAACGGGCTTGCTGTGACGGCAAAAGGCTATAAGTCGGCCCTCGACAAACTAAAGCCCGCGCTTGCCAACGACGAGACCAAAGGCAAGGCCGAAACCTGGGCACTGGCCGGCAAAATATGCTTTGGATACTACGACCGCAGCATGGTGGAGAAGTCGATAGGCAGCAACATAGATAAGACGGCCGTGGGCAAGATGCTGATTAGCGGATATGACTACTTTACACAGGCTTTGAATCTCGACAGTGTGAAGCTGACCAGGAAGGACGGAAGTGTTATGACCGACCGCAACGGACAGCCGCGCGTGCGCACACGCTACTCCGCCGGCATCAGGAAGCGCGTGCTTGAGCACCTGATAGACTTCAGCGCAGTTGGAGGCGACCTGCTTATGGCCAGCGACTGGGACGGAGCCTACCGCGCTTGGGAAATATATTGCACCGAGGCGCAAAGCGACTATGCAAAGCGCCACCGCAAGCAAGAGCCCGATTCCATTGTGGGCTACTACCGCTACTATCAGGGCCTGGCCGCATTCCAGGGCAAGAAATATGCCGATGCTGCCATGCAGTTTGAGCGTGCGCATAACTTGGGATACATAAAAAAAGACCTGTACGACAGCTGGATTGCCTCTGCCCTGCAGCTTGGCGACTCGGCTAAGGTGCAGAAGGTGGCAATTGAGGCCAATGAGGTGTATGGAGCCAGCGACCCGCAGTACACCCGCATTCTCATTAACTGCTATCTCAATGAAAAGAACTACACCGCAGCCACCAGCCTGCTCGACAACGCCATCAAGCGAGATTCGGCCAATGCTGAATATCTCGACCTCAAAGGACAGCTTGTGGAGCGGCTTGAGGACGCAGGCAAGGCCCTGCCCTACTACCGGCGCGCCGTGACGCTGCAACCCGACTTTGCCCGAGCCCTGTTTAACTTGGGCAACTGCTTGTATACTCAAGCCGTGCACATAAGCGACCGCCGGTCGGACGCTGCCACCGCACTCTACCGGGAGTCGCTGCCATATGTGGAGAAGGCCTACAAGCTCGACCCCAAGAACACCGATGCGCGCAAGGTGCTTAGCCGCCTCTACTACGTGCTGGGCAGTAACAAACTTGATGAGATTGAAAAATGACGGGGCGCTGTTAGGCTTTTGGCTTGCGTGGCCTTGATTTCTTAACGGGCTTGCGCAGCCGTTTGGCAATGTCGGCCTCCTCTTCGGCCAAATCGTCAAGACCGAGTTTTTCGTATATACGGGCCAGGGCCTCATGTGGCTCTGGCCTTTTTGCTGCCGTCTTGGCCGCACGCTTATATGCCTTGATGGCGGCGGGGGTGTCCTTGCCGGCATAGTGCGCGTCGGCAATGCCCATGTGGGCGTCGAAACTGCGCTTGTTCACGGCAATGGCCTTGGTGAATGTGGCTATCGCCTCGTCGGTTTGGTCGATTGTGGTGAGAAGCCTGCCTTTGCCTATCATGGCCTCGATACAGTCGGGGCAAATGCGTAGGGCCTTGTTGTAGTTGGCCATGGCAGATTGCAGCGACACATCATCGAGCTTATTACCCTTGCCACCATAAGCCACCTCAGGCTCGCCGGCAAGCGAGCCATAGCCCAGCGATTGGTTGCCCATTTCGGTGTATTCCATGGCTAAGTCGCGCAACAGTTTGTTTTGGCTGTCGATTACAGCCTCAAGGTCGGCAATCTTTTGGTTGAAAGCAGAGATGCGCGATAGCTTCTTGGCTATGAGCCGCTGCGCTGCAGGGTTGTGTATCACATTGTTGACAAGCGAAGCCTGCGCAAATGCTTCCACACATGTGCGAAACTCATTGTGGTCGTAGGCATGGGCGGCTTTGCGAAACAGACGGTTGCTTTCCTCCTGCTTCAGTGCGTCGTCGATGAGCGACTGGTTGTTGAACTGCTTGCTGAACTCAACCACCCCCATGCTCACAATTATGTCGCGCGGACTGAGCGGCCGCAGCAGAGTTATCCCTTCGAGCGAAGTGCAGCGCGACAGGGCCACGTAGGTCTGCCCACTGGTGAAGGCCCCGCCGGCAAAGTCAATCACAATATTGTTGAACGTGAGGCCTTGGCTCTTGTGCACCGTGAGCGCCCATGCGGGCTTCACCGGAAATTGTTCGAATGTGCCCAGAAGGTTTTCAATCACCTTCTTCTCGCGGGCATCGTAGGTGTATTGAATCTTTTCCCACACTTCCTTTTCAAGGTTATATGAGTTGCCGTTTTCAAGTTCCACCTCGATGCTGTCGCCGGTGAGGCTGCTCACCTTGCCAATGGTGCCGTTATACCAGCGGCACTCCTTGTCGTTGCGGATGAATATCACTTGTGCGCCCTCCTTCAGCGTCAGCTCCTTGCTTGTGGGCAGGTCGTTGTCGGGGAAAGTGCCGTCCACCTTGCCAATGAATGTGTACTCGGGGGTGGTGAGGGCATTCATGTGCTCGGTGTTGATGGAGTCCACGGTGTCGCGGCGG
>CALBLR010000476.1 GCA_937896015.1 uncultured Prevotellaceae bacterium
TGGCCGCGGCCCAGGCTGCAATTTTGCCTGCGCTTGCGTGCGTGCCGGCTTTGGCCGCGGTCTTCTTGGGGGTAGAACTGTCGTTCTTAGTATCTTGGTCCACGTTGATTCTCTTTGGTAGTTCCACAAACTATATTATTCTTCAATCTACAAACTTAATGAATATTATTCAAAACTACGCATTTACTGTTCCGTTTTTTCATCGCATTGTGCCATAATTCAAGCAAAACGGCGCGGAACGGGGCGAAAATGCCCGTTCCGCGCCGCTATGGGTTACGCACCCCTAACGCACGCGCTTGCGAATGTGCGAGTGGCGGCTGCCCCACGACTGGCACTTCTCGCACCACACGTCGTTGCCCAGACCGGTGTAGTTTGGGGCGTATTCTATGGTTTCCACATAGTCGTTCGACTTGTCGCGGCTGCGCGACGACGACCGCCGGCTGTTGCGGCTGCTGCTGCGCGAGTTGCCGCCGTCGGCTGTGCCAACGTATTGGCGTCCGTCGTTGCCATAGCCCACGGCCACGCCGTCTTTATATGTGCTGGTGAGGGTGGTCACCTTGTTGCCCTGGCAGGCCTTGCACTTGTTGGTGCCGCAGCAGTAGTAGCAGGGGTAGAATATGCCGTTGGCATAGCGGCCGCCGGTGCCGTAGCACACGGTGCATTGCCCAGTGCCGTGGCAAATGATGCACGGGTGGGCCTCATACGAGAGTATGCTGCCGTCCTTCTGCTTGTAGTTCACGCGGTATCCGCCGTCGGGCAGGTTCACGCGCTCTCCGCCGTTGGGCAGCTGCTCAAACGTCACCTTGCCCGTGGCCTTGCCCACGCCATAGTTGCCGTTGCCGCTGTTGTTGGCATAGGTGGGCTGGCTTGCTGTGCCGTTGTCCTTGCCGCCGCCAATGTGGGCCACGTTCTTGCCTGCTTTCCACCAGCCGCTGATGTTGTCCGATATGCCGTCCGACGAGCCCACAAACGACTGCGCAGGCTTGTGGCCGTCGGCATACTTCACCATCATGGCCAGGTATTCGCCGCCGCCGTAGTCAATCGACTGCAGCGACCACCCCTTGTCCCACTCGGCCTTGATTCGGTCGCGTATGGCTGTGTAGGTCGATTCCTTCATCCACTTTTGCTGTGAATATTTAGTTCCCTTGCTCATCACCACCAGCCACTTCTTGCCGTCGTGCACAGCGCTGGTCACTTTGTAGCCGTCGCTCCATTTGCTGGTGATGCGGCTCTTTAGCGCGCTCCAGTCGTCGTATAGCCACGTTTGGGTGGTGTAGCCTGAGTTCTGCGACATCACCAGCATCCACTTGCTGTCGCTGTGCCCTATAGAGGTAAAGCGGTAGCCGTCGCGCTCCTTTTCGGTGATCCATTCGGTGGGCCAGGTGCTGTCGTAGTGGTAGGTCTGCATTGTCAGCTTGGTGTTTTTCGCCATCACCACAAACCAGCCCTTGTCGGTGTAGGCCACGCTGGTGATGCGCTTGCCCTCGTTCCAAAGGCTTTTGATTTTTGCCTGGTCGAGGCTGTTGCCGCTGCCGCTGTAAAACCACGTTTGCGACTCATATCCTGTGCCGCTTTCGCTCACGGCCGTGAAGTTGTAGGCGTGCAGCTGCAGTGCGCAAGCCACTATTGCGAGTGCCGCGGTCCAAAGGCGCCTCCGCCTCGTGCTATGTGCTGGGGTTGCCATGCTAATTGGAATTTAATGAGTGTGAGTATTTGTAGTTGCAAAGATATGCTTTTTTGCCCTAATCCAAGCAGCGAAGCCACTCAAAATCACAGCAATCCTACTGCTTTTCGGGGTGATGGCGGTGATGGTGGTGATGCCGCAGCATGCGGTGGCGGAAGGCTGGTATCAGCCAGTAGTGTGCAGCCGCCATGGCCAGTGCTGCCCCTATGCAGTTGGCAGCCATGTCGTGGAAGTCGAAGCTGCGCCCAATGCGCATCACCAGCTGCAATATCTCCATCACTATGCCTATCACCATGGCCGTGGCCGTCAGGGCCAGCTCAATGTTGAGCTTGGTGTGGTGGGGCAGGCGGTGCTTGGTGTAGTCGAAGAGGAATGCGAGCGTGGTGCCGCAATACATGATGATGTGCACCAGCTTGTCGGCGCCGGCAAACATGGGTATCTCGTTCACGTCAAACGGGTCTGGCGCAAGCGACAGGTACGATAGCAGCGCCAGCGCAAGCAGCGATGGTATGCCAGTGGGTATTGCTTTAAGAAACTTTTTCATATGTTGGTCCCCCGTCAAGCGGGGTGCTGTGTTTTGTGTGTCTTTTTTAATAATGAGTTGTTTTGTCGTACGAAATTAGACAATTTTTGGCATACGCCATAGTTTTTTGCCGCATTTTTGCGCCAGAAGTTGCAAAAATGCTATTTTTGCCGCTATGTACAGCCATATCAAGAAAATCCTTGCCTCGGCGGGCGGCTTTTTCGACATCAGCCGTCACGAGCGTATGGGCGCCTACGCCGTCCTGGCCGTGCTTGCCATTGCCGTGGCTGCCATGGCTTTGGCCTCGCGCTGTGCACCAGGCAAAGCTCCGGCTGCTGTTGCCGGTGTGCCCGATGCGGAGCTGTTCGACTCGGCTACCACGGCCGACACCGTTGGCTTTGCCTCGCCCCGCCGCCATCGCGCCAAGCGCCGCGCCGGCAAGCCGCGCCGTGCCAAAGCCTCGAAGCACCGCACGTCTGTGCCTGAGCGCCGACTCGACCCTGTGCCCGGCTTCTGAGATTTGGCGGCGGCCGATTTTGCCGTTAGCGATTATTGTAGTATTTTCGCACAGCAATCAAAAAAACAAAGAAAACATCGTGAGCGATTTCAAAACATACAGTTTGAACCTGCGCGGACGTCTGCTTGAAATAGACCACCCGCTCGTTATGGGCATACTCAATGTGACGCCCGACAGCTTCTATGGCGGCAGCCGCTGCCCCGACACCCTGCACATCGAGGCCCGCGTGCGCCAGATGATTGATGAGGGGGCCGACATCATCGACATCGGTGCCTACTCCACGCGTCCCGGTGCTGCCGAGGTGAGCGAGGCCGAAGAGCTTGCCCGCCTCGAGAAGGGCATGGCCGTGGTGCGCCGCCTTGCGCCCGACGCCGTGGTGAGCGTCGACACCTTCCGCGCCTCGGTGGCCCGCAGCTGTGTGGAGCAGCTGGGAGTGGACATTGTGAACGATGTGGCCGGCGGCACGCTCGACGACCAGATGTTTAAGACCGTGGCCTCGCTGGGTGTGCCCTACATAGTGATGCACATGCGCGGCACTCCCGCCACCATGCAGCAGCTCACCGACTACACCGACGTCACCGCCGACGTGCTCACCTATCTGGCACGCAAGGTCGACGAACTGCACCAGCTTGGCGTGGCCGACGTGATAGCCGACCCCGGATTCGGATTCAGCAAGACGGTGGAGCAGAACTATGAGCTGATGCACGGCCTTGAGGCCTTTCATGCGCTCAACGTGCCGCTGCTGGTGGGCATATCGCGCAAGTCGATGATATTCCGCCTGCTGGGCGTCACTCCCGCCGACTCGCTCAATGGCACCACGGTGCTCAACACCATGGCCCTGCTGCGAGGCGCCCACATTCTGCGCGTGCACGATGTGCGACCCGCCGTGGAGGCCCGCGCCATAGTGGCCGCCGACGCCCAGCGTTGACAGCCCAAAAAACTCTCAACCCTCAACATTAAACTTTCAACATTAAGGAAGAATGACACTGTTCGGACTCTTTGGCATCAAAGACATCATCGACATATTGCTCGTGGCCACGCTGCTCTTCTACATGTACCGCACCATGCGCGACAGCGGCACCCTCAACATCTTTGTGGGTGTGATGGCATTCGTCATAGCCTGGGTGGTGATGTACAAGATACTCGACATGCGCCTCATTGGCACCATCATGGACAAGTTTATCGACATTGGCCTCTTTATCATCGTAATCCTGTTTCAAGACCAAATCAAGCGCTTCCTCATTGAGCTCGGTTCGCATCGCGGCCTCGGCTTCCTCAGCCGCCTTTG
>CALBLR010000477.1 GCA_937896015.1 uncultured Prevotellaceae bacterium
GCAAGCGCATTCTGCCCATATCCATGAAGGAGAAGGTGTCGCGCGAATACTTCCGCAAAAGCCCGTCGACCCACAAGGAATACGTCACCGGGCTGAAAAACGGAGGACTTGACGAGTCGTTCGACCAGGAGAGTGTGAAGCGCTTCCTCGATGACGTGTTCCGCGAAATCGACATCTTCGGCAACGATGTGACCTTTATGCAAAACCGCTTTGTGAGCCCACTGTCGAACATAGGCACCAACTTCTACAAATACTACCTTAGCGACACCCTTGACGTGGACGGAGAGAAGTGTGTGGAACTTAGTTTTGTGCCATTCACCACACAGGCATTCGGCTTTCTGGGCCGCATCTACGTGCCCGTGGGCGACTCCACCTATTTTGTGAAAAAGGTGAAGCTTAACGTGCCGCGTCACATCAATCTGAACTATGTGCAGCACGTGTTCATTGAGCAGAACTATGTGAAGGCCGACGACGGTTCGCGCTTGAAGACCAATGACGACATGACTGTGGAGTTTAAAATAATGCCTGGCACACAAGGCATGTATGCCCGCCGGCAAACCGACTACAAGGACTTCAGCTTTGCTCCGCCCGAGGACATGAGCATATTCAACAAAAGCGGTGAGCAGATTGTGGCCAACGACGCAAGCTATCTGCCCGACCAGTTTTGGGCCGACAACCGCCCCACACAATCCAAATCAGACGAATCGACCATAAAGAAAATGATTCAGCGCCTGCGCCAGTCAAAGCTGTTCTACTGGAGCGAAAAGGTGATTGTGGCCCTTGTCAGCGGCTATGTCCAGACCGACGGCAAATCGAGCAAATTCGACTTCGGCCCCATGAACACCACAATCAGCTCCAATGCGCTTGAGGGCCTGCGCCTGCGCATTGGCGGCATGACCACCGCCAACCTGAGCAAGCACTGGTTTGCCCGCGGATATGCCGCCTATGGCTTCAAGGACGAAAAGTGGAAATACATGGGCCAGCTGGAATACTCGTTCAACCAAAAGAAGTATCACAGCAACGAGTTCCCAATACACTCAATTAAAATCGAGCACAAATACGATGTGGACCAGCTGGGACAGCACTATATGTACACCAACGCCGACAACGTGTTTCTGGCCCTTAAGCGAAAGACCGACGACAAGATTAACTATCTGCGCACATCGGAGATTGAATACAAGCTTGAGACCAAAGGAGGCTTCTCGGTTTCGGCCGGATTTCAGCACAACATCCACGAGGCATCGCGCTTCCTGCCATTTGAAAACGGCTATGGCGACGTGTTTAAGCGCTACACCGAAGCCGGCTTCAGCGTGACACTGCGCTACGCCCCCGGCGAGAAGTTTTACCAAACGCGCAGCTACCGCATCCCCATCAACCTCGACGCGCCCGTGCTGAGCCTGACACAGACCTACGTGCCCAAGGGCTTCATGGGCAGCGAGTTTGAAATCAACAAGACCGAGATAGGCGTGCAAAAGCGATTCTGGTTCTCGGCATTCGGCTACACCGACATCATAGTGAAGGCGGCCAAACTGTGGAGCAAGGTGTCGTATCCCGACCTGCTGCTGCCCAACGCTAACCTGTCGTACACCATACAGCCCGAGTCCTACACGCTGCTCAACGCCATGGAGTTTGCCAACGACCAGTATCTGTCGTGGGACTTCACCTACTGGGCCAACGGCGCCATACTCAACCGCATACCGCTGGTGCGCTACCTGAAGCTGCGCGAGGTGTTCTCGTTCCGCGGCCTGTATGGCAAGCTGAGCGACAAAAACAACCCAGAGATGAACAACGACCTCTACCGCTTTCCTCTCGACGCTCACTGCCGCACTATGGACAAGAAGCCATATATGGAAATCGGCGTGGGCCTCGACAACATATTCACATTCCTGCGAGTGGACTATGTGTGGCGTCTCACCTACCGCCACAATCCTGGCGTTGACCGCAGCGGTGTTAGAATCCAGCTGCACTTCACATTCTGACGCCACACCACACGCATAATTGGCAAGGGCCGTAAGCGGTGTCGCAGGAAAATTCCTGACCGCGAGCGGCCCTTGGCAATTTCTTACGCAGGCCACATAGCCTCCGCCCAATCATTGAAGTTTAGAGGCGCACAGCCGACAAATCACCTATTATTTATGTCAATATTTGGACAAGAGGGCACATATTTAGTTATTTATGCCTATTTTTGCATGTCAGCACACGTCTATGGGAAAGGTGACACACAGCAGATCAAGGGCGGCCGCGCGCAAAGCGAGGCTGCACGCATACGCCACATGGCGCAAAGCCATGCGGCTATACCGCTATTGCTCCACCGACGTGTGGAACGACACAAGCCCCAGCCGCCGGGTGACACTGATTAAGACGCTTAACATGGCCGTAAGCTCATTCACCAGCAAGCGACTGCAACAAAAGGCATGCGCACTCACCTACAGCACCGTGCTGGCAGTTGTCCCAACGCTGGCCATGCTGTTTGCCATAGGGCGCGGCTTCGGCTTTCAAAACATATTGCAGAGTGAACTGTTCCGCTACTTTCCGGCACAGCGACAGGCACTGGAGTCGGCTCTTGAGTTCGTCAACCGCTATCTGGAGCAGGCATCTCAAGGTGTGTTTGTGGGCATAGGCGTGGTGTTTCTGCTGTGGACACTGGTGTCGCTCATGCGCAATGTGGAGCACACCTTCAACGAAATTTGGGGCATAGGCAAAAGCCGCTCGCTATACAGGCAAATCACCGACTACACGGTGCTGTTCATCCTGCTGCCTGTGCTGATGCTACTGTCGGCTGGCGTCAACCTGCTGGTGTCAAACGGCATATCAAGCGTGATGGCAAGGCTGCACATAGTGTCGCCATTGTGGCAACGGGTGCTCGACCTGTCGCCCATGGCCATCGCGTGGGTGGTGTTTGTGTGCGTGCTGTGGCTTATACCCAACACCAAGGTGAAGTTAAGGTGCGCCCTGTGGCCCGGAGTGGTGTGCGGCACGCTGTCGCACGCGCTGCAGTTGGCATTTGTGTCGGGGCAGATATATGTGTCGAAATACAACGCCGTGTATGGCACATTTGCCTTCCTTCCGCTGCTGCTCATATGGCTGCAGCTGGTGTGGCTAATCACGCTTAGCGGCGTGGCGGTGGTCTATTCGATCCAGAATGTGGCCAGCTGGAACTTCAGCGGCCGCATAAGGCACATATCGCCCTACTACGCCAGCGAGTTGGCCATTGCCATGGCGGCCGTGATTGCAGTACGATTCACTATGCGGCAAAAGCCGCTGAATGCAGCCGAGCTGTCGCGGGAGTGCGACACGCCGCCAACACTCACCACAGCACTGCTGGGCAGGCTGCTAAGCGCAGGGGTGATAGCCGAAGTGCGCACCGCCGAAGGCCATGAGCCGGCCTACCAACCGGCTTTTTCGCCTGCGGGGCTCACCGTGGGCGAGGTGGACGACATGCTGGGCCACGACGGCTGCCGTGACTTTGCATGCGGCCAAAGCCGAATCATGACGAATGCGGTGGAAAAGCTAAAGAGGCTAAGGGAGCAGCACTCCACTGGAGTTCCACTGACGAGCATTGTGCCGCCGCAGGAAAGTGACAGCAAAAAATAGAAACATATATAGCAATGAAGAAAGAGATGATTAAGGCCGCAAAAGCCCCGGCCGAAATAGGGGCATACAGCAATGCTATTCGCACCGGCAACATGGTGTTTGTGTCGGGGCAACTGCCCGTTGACCCCGCCACTGGCCAGATTCCCGACACAATTCAGGCACAAACGGTGCAAGTGATTGAAAATGTGAAAAACATACTTGCCGACGCTGGAGCCACGCTCGACAACGTGGTGAAAACCACCGTCTACCTGTCGGAGATGTATCTGTTCAGCGAAATGAATGCGGTTTATGCCCGCGAATTCAGCGAGCCCTACCCCGCCCGCTCGTCGATGTCGGTGAAGGAGCTGCCGCAAAACGCTCTGGTGTCGCTCGACGTGGTGGCAGTGCTATAGGAATTCGGGCAGGGCAAGCAGCTCGGCCACCACATAGGTGCTGCCCCCCACAAACACAAGGTCGGTGCCTGCGGCATCGGCCTTGGCTTGATTATAGGCCTGCTCCACCGTGTCGAAGCAGCTGCCTTTGAGTCCTGCCTCCTGTCCCATAAGCATAAGCGACTTGGCATCGAGAGCCCGCTGAATGCCCGCTTGGGTAAAGTAGTAGCAAGCATCTTTGGGCATAAGTGCCAGAATGTGGCGAATGTCCTTGTCTTTAACAAAACCTATAACCATGCGGCGGCAAGTGGCTGGCACCGATACTATTTGCTGGCTAAGATACTGCCACCCGCCTATATTGTGGCCCGTGTCGCACACCGTGAGCGGGCTGGTGTGCAGTGTGGTCCACCGCCCACGCAGGCCAGTTAGCTGCGACACATGGGCAAATGCGCGGCGCACCGACTCATCGGAAATATGCGCCACCCCGCGGCGGTTGATTTCACAAATGGCTGCAAGCACCGTGGCGGCGTTGCGCACCTGATACTCTCCGCTAAGTTGCGAGTTTACATTGCCAAGGCTGGTGGCCGTGGCCAGTTGCAGCATGCCGCCGCTGTGGGTGTGGCCGGAGATGAGGTGAAGGTCTTGCGCAAACACGATGGGTGCGCCCTCGGCCTCGGCCTTCTGCTCAAACACTCGGCGCACGTCGCCCTCGGCCTCTCCCACCACCACAGGCACTCCAGCCTTGATGATGCCGGCTTTCTCCGACGCAATTTTGGGCAGCGTGTCGCCAAGAAACTGGGTGTGGTCGAGCGATATGTTGGTGACGACGCACAGCTGCGGGCTTATGATGTTGGTGCTGTCGAGCCGGCCTCCAAGGCCCACCTCAATCACGGCATAGTCGACACCGGCTGCGCGGAAATAGTCGAACGCCATGGTCGACGTGAGTTCGAAAAACGACGGATGTCCCTCATAGCCCATCTGCTGATAGCGCCTCACAAAGTCGACCACATATTGCTGCGGAATCTTCTCGCCGTTGACCACAATGCGCTCTCTGAAGTCCACAAGGTGAGGCGAAGTGTATAGTCCCACCTTATAGCCCTCACTCTGCAGCGCCGCAGCCAGCAGACTCGACACCGAACCCTTGCCGTTGGTGCCGGCTATGTGGATGGTTTTGTAGGCCCTGTGAGGGTTGCCAAACATGTTGTCGAGGTCGCGGCTGGTTTGCAGGCCGGGCTTGTAGGCGTTAGCCCCGCTGCGCTCAAACATGGGCAGCTGCGAATACAGGAAGTCGATGGTTTCGCTATAGTTCATAATTCAATACCTTTACATTTAAAACACAATCAGGCCGGCCACACCGGCTGCCACAATCACCCAAATGGGGTGTATTTTTGTGAAGTAGACCGCACAAAACGCCGCCAGGCAAATCATCACCGAAATCACACGCTCACTCAGTTCAAAGCCGAAGTTCTCGCTGTTCATGAGCAGCATCGCCGCCGATGCGATGAGGCCCACCACTACTGGGCGCAGCCCCATGAAGGCACCCTTGATTACGCTGCTGTCGGAGTGGCGGCTGATGAAGTGGCTGGCCACCAGCACCAGCACAAATGGAGGGAGCACCACGGTGAATGTGGCCACCAGCGAGCCAAGCACGCTGCCCGTGACCACATATCCAATGTAGGTGGCGCTGTTGATGCCAATGGGTCCGGGCGTCATCTGCGAGATGGCCACAATGTCGGTAAACACCTGGTTGGAAATCCAGCCAGAGTCCACCACCTCACTGTGAATGAGCGACAGCATGGCATAGCCGCCGCCAAAGCCGAAAAGTCCGATTTTGATATAGGCCCATACGAGCCTCAAATAGGTTTCTATCATAGCCGTTAACGCTTGCTTATTTTCGTTGACAATGAATGCTGGTGAAACACATAGCCACCCACGGCACCAAGCACGATATAGAGAATGGGATTGGAAATCACAGGCAGGCCCGAATACACGCCCAGCGCCACCGCCACAGGTATGGCCACCGTCTTCCAGCCGATGCCGGCCGACTTGGCCGTGGTGAGCACCGGCGCAATGATGAGGGCCACCACCGCGGGGCGTATGCCCTTGAAGATGCGGCTGACGACCTCATTGTTTTTAATGGTGTCGGGGGTGAGAAACACAGCTATGGCCAGGATGATGGCAAACGACGGCATAATGGTGCCAAGCGCGGCTGTGACGCTGCCCTTCACTCCCTTCAGACGGTCGCCTATCACCACCGATATGTTTACGGCCAATATGCCAGGCATCGACTGCGCTATGGCCAGCAGGTCGAGAAATTCATCCTGCTCTATCCAGTGGTGCTTGTCCACGATTTCGCGCTGAATGATTGAAATCATCGCCCAACCGCCGCCAAAGGTGAACGCGCCGATTTTGAAAAATGTGAAAAACAGCTGAAAATAAATGTTTCCCGTCATTGTCTTTGCTATTACAATTTAATCCGACTGCAAAATTAGTCAAAAATATCCATTCAGCGTATACCAGGCAAGGCTTAGCCGATAATGCTCTTTTGCTGTTCCAAATGTCGGAATGGTGAACACTCCTTGCTGCCGTGTGAACTTTAATGAGTATCTTTGCAGCCCAAAATGAGAGAGTTGATGCACATTTTTAGAGTAGTAGCCTGCCTGCTTATTATTGCCGCTCCGCTTGCCTCACATGCAAGCGAAGCGGCCGACACTGCCGGCACCGACACCACCGACACCACCGCAAGCCGCAAGACAGGCTTCATAAAGAAAGTGGTCAACTATTTCACCAAAGATGACGACAATCTGACAAAAAAAGGATTTCACGTGAGCTTCATCGGCGGGCCTCACTACAACTCCGACACTAAGCTGGGCATAGGCCTCGTGGGGTCGGGCTTCTACCGTGTGAGCGGCAGCGACACGCTGTCGCAGCCGTCGAATGTGACCATCTACACCGATGTGGCCACATCAAAGTTTGCTTTGATAGGCATTAGGGGCAACACACTGATGGCCAACGACGCCCACCGCCTGAACTACAACCTGTCGTTCTACTATCTGCCCACCTACATTTGGGGCATAGGCTACGACTACTGCGACAACGACGACAACGAGGAGAAAATGACCTACCGCCACGTCGGGTTCAAACTCGACTACCTGTGGCGCCTGGCCAAGGGTCTGTATGCCGGTCCGTCGGCCAGCTGGCAATGGGCAAAGGCCGACTCCATAGAGCGCATGGAACTGATGGGCAACCAGAGGCTCACGGTGCGCAACTACGGCATAGGACTTACACTCGACTACGACACCCGCGACCTGATAACAAACGCCTACCGCGGCACATACGTGCATGTGGGCATTATGTTCCAGCCGAAATTCATGGGCAACCACTATGCCTTCACCACGGCCGAGCTGCGCGCGTGCCACTACCGGCAGGTGTGGAAGGGCGGTGTGCTGGCAGGCGAGCTGTACACAAAGTTCAACTTCGGCAACCCCTCGTGGGCCACCATGTCGGAACTGGGGGGGTCGAACTCGATGCGCGGCTACTATGGCGGCCGCTACCGCGACAAGCACATCATCACGGCGCAAGTGGAGCTGCGCCAGCACGTGTGGCACCGCAACGGCATAGCCCTGTGGGTGGGCGGCGGCAACGTGTTTCACAACAGCCAGTCGTTCAAGCACTGGCTGCCAAACTACGGCATTGGCTACCGGTGGGAATTCCGCAAGAGGGTGAACGTGCGCCTTGACTACGGATTTGGCAAATCGGGCCAGCATGAATTTATATTTAACATCAATGAAGCTTTTTAAACCACTCGGCAATTTAGTGTTCAAGAGTCAAGTAACCGCATTCTGGGCGTTCCTCATTATGCTGGCGCTGCCCAATGCAGTGATGTTTTTCACCGAGCCGCAACCGGTGTTCACGCGCATTTGCAGCATAGCGTTGCCAGCATCGCTCTACTGGTGGGCGCTGACGCTGCCGTCAAAGCCAGGCAAGGCATTCTGGTGGCTGTTTCTGTTCATATTCTTCGACGCGTTCGAGATTGTGCTGCTCTACCTGTTTGGACAGTCGCCAATTGCAGTCGACATGTTTCTTAACGTGGTCACCACCAACATGACCGAAATCGACGAGCTGCTGGGCAACCTGCTCACAGCCATAGGCATAGTGGTGGTGGTGTATGTGCTGGGCATTGTCATGGCGGTGGCGTCGGTATGCAACAAGGAGAAACTGAGCGCGCTCTTCCGCGCCAACCAGCGCAAATACGCCACCATGGCAATAGTTGTGTCGGCGGCAATGACGGCCGCCTGCTTCTTTGTGAACCCCGGATTCAAGATACAAGACGACATTTTCCCCGTGAACGTGTGCTACAACCTGGGGCTGGCCGTAGACCGCAGCGTGCGCACCGCCGACTATGCCAGCACATCGGCCAACTTCACATTCCACGCCAAGACCACACGCCCCGACAGCGTGCCCGAAATATATGTGGTGGTGGTGGGTGAAACGGCCCGGGCCGACAATTTCGGCCTATACGGCTACAGCCGCAATACCACCCCGCTGCTGGCCAAGACGCCGCGCCTGGTGGTGTACCGCGACGCCATAACGATGTCTAACACCACCCACAAGAGCGTGCCCATGCTGCTGTCGTCGATAGGCTCGGAGCCATTCGACAGCATTTATTACCGCAAGGGCATAATCACGGCGTTCAACGAAGCCGGCTACAAAACGGCGTTCTACTCCAACCAGCGGCGCAACGGCTCGTTTATCGACTTCTTTGGCTGCGAGGCCAATGAGGTGAAGTTCATTAAAGACCCGCTGCCCATATCGGCCAACGTCTACGACGAGCAACTGCTAAAACTGGTGAAGGCCCGGCTCGACAAATACCGCGGCGGCAAGCTGATGCTGGTGGTGCACTGCTACGGGTCGCACTTCAACTACAACGACCGCTACCCCGCCAACCGTGCCCGCTTCACCCCCGACCGCATACCGGCAGCCAAAGCAAAATACCGCGCCGAGCTGATCAACGCCTACGACAACACCATCGGCTACACCGACTATGTGGTATCGCAAATAATATCGATGGTTAACGCCAAAGGCGTGGCGGCTGCCGTGGCCTACACCAGCGACCACGGCGAGGACATATTCGACGACAGCCGCGAGAAGTTTCTGCATGCGTCGCCCGACCCAACCTATCACCAGCTGCGCGTGCCGCTGCTGTTCTGGACCTCGGCGCAATATGCCGCGCAGCACCCCGACAAGTGCCGCGCCCTGGCCAGCCACCGCCTGACTCCCGTGTCGACCAACATGATACTGTTTCACACCATGCTCGACCTTGCAGGCATCAGCACGCCATACGTGCAGGCCCAATATGCGGCAGGCAGCGGGCAGTTTAAGTGGCACAGGCGGCTGTATGTGAACGATCACAACGAAATGCACGAGCTCAACGACGTGGGCCTGCGCAACATAGATGTGGAGCAATTTAAGGCTCACGGCGTGCAATACCCATAACCAAAAACGCGCCAGGTTAATTAAGGTTAATTGTCGCGCCAGCACTTTCAATATTACGCAAAAATAAACTACTTTTGCAAGTTTTTTCACCCAAAATATTATAATGAGACAGCTAAAAATTTCACAATCAATCACCAAACGCGATGAGAGTAAGTCACTTGACAAATATCTGCAGGAAATAAGCCGCAGAGATCTTATAACGGTTGATGAGGAAGTGGAACTTGCCCAAAGGATTCGACAGGGCGACCAAGCCGCACTCAACAAGCTCATAGAGGCCAACCTGCGCTTTGTGGTGTCGGTGGCCAAGCAATATCAAAACCAGGGGCTCAGCCTACCCGACCTCATTGACGAGGGAAATTTAGGGCTTATAAAGGCCGCACAGAAGTTTGACGAAACCCGCGGCTTCAAATTCATCTCATATGCCGTGTGGTGGATTCGCCAGTCGATTCTGCAGGCGCTGGCCGAGCAGTCGCGCATTGTGAAGCTCCCCCTCAACCAGGTGGGCGCGCAAAACAAAATAGGCAAAGAGATTTCACGCTTCGAGCAAAAATACCAGCGCAAGCCGTCGGACGAAGAGCTTGCCAGCAACCTCAAAATCCCCGTTGACAAGATCACCGACTCGATGAGGGTGACAGGCCGCCACGTGTCGGTCGACGCACCATTCCAGGAAGGCGAAGACAACAGCCTGCTCGACGTGATGACCAACGATGACGCCCCTATGGCCGATGAGGGCCTCAACCATGAGTCGCTGTCGAAGGAGGTGGACCGCGCCCTGAGCCAACTCAACCCCAAGGAGCGCGACATTCTGAAAATGTTCTTCGGCATAGGCTGCCAAGAGATGACGCTTGAAGAGATTGGCGCCAAGTTTGACCTCACCCGCGAGCGCGTGCGCCAAATCAAGGAGAAGGCCATACGCCAGCTCAAGGGCCAGAAGAGCAGCCTGCTCAAGGCATATCTGGGCTAAGCCGCACAATCATTAAAGCCGCACAATCACCCTGCACGCCCTATGCCATCGATGTGGCAAAAGTGTCATGCAGGATGTTTTTTGCGCTTTGGCACAATATTTGCACTACCTAAATCGTTACATATTAAAACCATACAGAAAGACATGAGACAGCTGAAGATTACATCAGGCATTACGGTGAGAACCGAGTCGCTG
>CALBLR010000478.1 GCA_937896015.1 uncultured Prevotellaceae bacterium
CCCCGATGAAGTAACTTCCACTCCCGGATGGATTGGCCGCAACTTCATAACAGCCAATGGCATGTTTGGCGCCAACGCAGGCCGCTTCCCCATGAACCTGTCGTATGTGCAGACTCCTATGCTCAACCTGGCAGCCAACGGCGGCAAATATAAAATTCACATCAAAGCCTACGGCACCGCGGGCGACAACCTGTCGGTATACCGCGTGGGCTACACCGTGGACGGCGCGCTCAACATCCACAAGGTTACAGCATTTGACGCCAACGGCTATGCCGAAGACACTTGGGAGATGAATGACGGCGCAGAAGAGATGCGACTGTCGATTGAGGAGAGCAAGCTCAAGAAGTATCTTATCGACGAAATCAGCATCACTCAAGAGACAAAAGCCGGCACAGTGACCAAGATCTCGCTCACAACCGACACCCTGCGTGGCGCCGACATCACCAGCCTCAAGCTGGCCGACCTTGAAGCCGGCGGCAAATATGGCTACGCAGTTGAGGGTATGCGCGGCGACCAGTATGGCTACCCCGAATACTCCAAGCTGTCGAACGAAATCATGGTGCAGCTCACCGGCGCCACTGGCATTGATCAGGCCACAACTGCCGCCACAAAGCCCGTGGTCAGCGTTTCGGGCCGCCAAGTGAGCATTGCGCTCAGCAGCGACGCCACAATACGCCTCTACAGCCTTGACGGACGCTTTGTGCAGACGCTGGCCGGACACGCCGGCGTGAACACGCTCACGCTTAACGGCGGCCAAGTGTATGTGGTTGCCGTAGGCGGATACAGCTACAAGGTGCTGCCTCGATAAAGGTCGCTCCCACAGAAATCAAAAAAGGCTTCCATCGCAATCGATGGAAGCCTTTTTTATTGTTACGTCATGCCTGAAGCGGGCCGAATTGCCACAAGCAAATGCAGTTCCAACACCCGCTGTCTCTCATTGCAAAGCGCCGCTCAGCGCACAGCCACCTTGTAGGCTGCGGTACCGACGCGCACCACATATGCCCCCTCGGGCAGTGTGAAGCTATGGATGTCTGACACACCAGCCTGAGCACTGGCCACCAAGCGGCCTGCGATGTCGTACACAGCCACCGGTTGGCCACACGGCACCACAGTGAGCCTGCCGCCCTGCACCGAGACGCGAACTCCGCCATCGGCACTCGGCAGCGACACAGCGCTTTCACCACCGGCTATGCTTATATTGTCGACGCAAATCTCCTTGTTGTACGACTCCACCTCGCCACAGAAGCCAATGCATACCGTCTTGCCGCTGTAGGCTTTAAGATCGCAGGTGTCACGCTCCCAATCTTGCTTGGTTACGGGCAAAGTGGCGAGTTTGGTCCAACTGTGGCACTGGTCGTCCGACACCATGAGGCTAAGAGTGTTGTACCTGTCAGGGTTACTGATCCAAAAACTCAGCACACAGTTGTCGCCAAGCTTAAACATGGGTGACGTGAGCATGTGCTTGCCATCGTCGCCAGTGCGCATCACTGCAAATCCGCCATCGGCGTCCTGTGGCTTACGCGAAGGATAGCTCGTTGACGCCACCACATCCCACGACGAAGCGTCAGTACCAGAATAGTCGACTACAAACCAAGGACTGTAGGCCAACTTGGCATTGGCAAACGACTCGGTGGCGGGCACTGGATATGCAGTGCCGAAGGGGCCACTAAACGTAGGGGATCCTTGTCCCTCACCTGCCGCACTCTTGGGCGTAATGGCATAGCTGGCAAAAGTCTGTCCACTGATGCCCGACAGCGACGCGTCGGTATAGGTGGTGCCTTGAATGCCAGTTGCAAGATCGCCATAGTTGGGCTGCAGCATAGTCACAGTGTAAGTAACAGCTTCGGGGTCCACATAGCCGCCATTTACGCCAACACTGCTCGCAGCAGGCCAAGTGAGCACCACATTGCCGTCCTGCTGAGTCCAGTTGCCACGGCCAACGGCCTTAGGCACATCGATGCCCACGTAAGCCTTGGCATCCGAGCTGACACCATCGCCCTTATCGCTGGTGACATACACGCGATAGCTGTTGAATGCATTTTTCTTGGGATTGCCGTCAACCACGCTGAGCGAAGCGCCAGGCTCAGGATTGGCCACCTGCCCCACCACTGCGCCAGTGCTGAGATTAACCACTGTGGCCGACACCAACGATGAAAGAGCAGTGCCGTCGACGCTGGCCGAAGGTGCATTAAAACTAATCGTGGCGCTTAAAGCGCCTTTAGCCCCCGGCACCACCTTCAGACTGCTTACCGAGTCGGGGCTTGACTTGTCGACAGCCGCGCTGATGGCCCACCCGTCGACATAGGCATAATAGCTGTCGGGGGCCGACGTGCAATGGAACCCAAAATAGTAGTTGCCTGTGGTTGGAGCCACAAATGTTACAGAATTCGTCTCCTTCTGCACACTGGTGAATGTTATGGTTGGCATCACAGTGAGCTTCATAGCCTCAACCGTTGGTGCCGTGCCTGCCATTATGGCCACCTTCTCGGGCTTATCGCTCTGCTTGTTGTGGCCGATGTAGGTTACAGTGTAAGTGCTGCCCTCAGTCAATGCCATAGCTGGCGACATCAGCCAGTCGTCGGACTTCTGCGAGCCGGCTGTGTGGCAGCGGAAATAGTACTTCGATCCGCTCCAAGTCATGCCATCTCCGTTTGCATCAATGATGGTGTACTGGTTGCGCTCATTCTCGTCAGTCAAATTGAGAGTGTAAGGCGGAGTGAACGCCGTCTGAGCATTTGCGCACACAGGCAGCACAGCTAACGCTGCCTGTGCGATGATTAATCCCAAATTCTTCATAGATTGTAAATTTAATAAAAAACTATTGATTATAGATTGCATGATTACAGTGTGACCATCGCCAAGCCATTCAAGGCAAGGCAATGATAAGTTTCTGATGGAAGTGTGCCTGGCGAGTTAGTTGTTGTTGAGATGCACATCCATCTGTGGAAACGGGAAATTAAGCCCGTTGGCGGGGAACTGCTTGTAGATGCGCTCGTTCACGCTATAGTACACGCCCCAGTAGTCCTCATTTTTTGCCCATGCGCGAATCACGAGCACTATGGCGCTGTCGGCAAGACTTTCGAGCCCCACCGTGGGCGAACAGTCTTTGCGCGGCATTTTTTTGATGCGCTCCTCAGCCTGCGAGGCTTTCCACTCGGCCGTCTTTTTCTTGACCACCTTGTGGTGGTGCACCACGCGCTGCCACCACGACAGCCGCTTTAGTTCGGCTTCATCTAAATCTTCAACTTCGGGTATCTCCACCTGCTGAGGCTCAACGCCCTCGTCAAGATATTTTTTCACTACGCGGTCGTCGGCCCGTAGTATCGACAGGGCCACCTCTCGGGCTTTGTCCACATCGTCGCCGTAGGCAATGGATATGCGCCACTCAAGGCGGCGATACTTCTGGTTGGTGTAGTTGTTGATGGTGCCTGTCGACAGGCCACCGTTGGGAATCACTATCACCTCGTTGTTGTAGGTGGTGATGACGGTGTTGAATATCTGAATTTCCTTCACAAATCCCTTGTTGCCGTTGAAGTCAATGTAGTCGCCCACCTTGTAGGGCTTAACGAGCAGAATCAGCACACCGCCCGCAAAGTTTTGCAGAGTGCCGCTCAGCGCCATGCCAATGGCCACGCCGGCCGAAGCAAACACGGCGATAAACGAGCTCGTCTCGATGCCTATGATTCCGATGGCGGTGACCACCAGCAGAAACAGAAACGTGATTTTGAACAAACTCAGCAGAAATGTGGCCAGCGAGCGGTCGACGCTGCGGTGCATCATCACGTTGCGAATCACGTTGTGCAGCTTGTTGATGATGAGTTTGCCCACGCAAAACACCACTATGGCGGCAAATAGCCTGAAGCCGAACGAAATCAGGTCGGAGCTGAACTTCTCGATGAGTCCGTTCCAGTTGAAATTAGACAGGTCGGTGGCTATCTGCGCCGGCGACTTGGCGGCAAGCGAGTCGACCTTGGCCCCGACGGCGGTGATGGAGTCGGCGGCGGCCTTTGCCTTGTCGGCCACCATGGTGTCGGCCACAATGTCCTCCACCTGCAGTAGGATTGAGTTTAAAATCATATTATTAAAATTGCAATTTTAATTGCAAAAGTAGCTAAAAATCGCTAAATGGGCCGTCAGGAGTCGCGATTTCGTACTACTTTTGCAGCACACAAATCAAGAAATGAGAAGAACAACGGCAATTTTAACATGCGCCGCCGCGGCCAGGGCCAAGGCGGCGCATGCTAAAATTGCCGTTGTTCTT
>CALBLR010000479.1 GCA_937896015.1 uncultured Prevotellaceae bacterium
GCGAGTTTGTCGAGAAGACCACCAAGCAGCTCTATGACGAGGAGGCCCACCAGTTTTTGGCCGACCGCTACGTGACAGGCACCTGCCCCCACTGCGGCTTCGACCACGCTTATGGCGACCAGTGCGAGGCGTGCGGAACCAGCCTCAATGCCACCGACCTCATCAACCCCAAGAGCGCAATCACAGGCAACGTGCCCGTGCTGCGCGAAACCAAGCACTGGTACATGCCCCTCGACAAGTGGGAGCCCGCCCTGCGCAAGTGGATTCTTGAAGACCACAAGGAGTGGAAGCCCAACGTGTATGGCCAGTGCAAGTCGTGGCTCGACGAGCATCTGCAGCCCCGCGCCGTGACGCGCGACCTCGACTGGGGCATTCCCGTGCCCGTGAAGGGCGCCGAAGGCAAGGTGCTGTATGTGTGGTTCGACGCCCCCATCGGCTACATCAGCAACACCAAGGAGCTGCTGCCCGACACTTGGGAAAAATACTGGAAGAGCAAGGATACACGCATAATCCACTTCATCGGCAAGGACAACATTGTGTTCCACTGCCTCATATTCCCCGCCATGCTCATGGCCGAAGGCTCCTACCAGCTGCCCGAGAATGTGCCGGCCAACGAGTTCCTCAACCTTGAGGGCGACAAGATAAGCACCAGCCGTAACTGGGCCATCTGGCTCAATGAGTATCTTGAGGAGTTCCCCGGCAAGCAAGACGTGCTGCGCTATGTGCTCACCGCCAATGCTCCCGAAACCAAGGACAACGACTTCACTTGGCGCGACTTCCAAGCCCGCAACAACAACGAGCTGGTGGCAATCCTCGGCAACTTTGTGAACCGCGCCCTGGTGCTGACGCACAAGTTCTTTGGCGGCAAGGTGCCTGAGGCCGGCGAGCTCACCGAGGCCGACAAGGCCGTGATTGCCGAGTTTAAGGACGTGAAGGAGAAACTGGGCAGCGACATCGAGCATTTCCACTTCCGCGAAGCCCTGAAGGAGGCCATGAACCTTGCCCGCATCGGCAACAAGTATCTGGCCGACACCGAGCCTTGGAAGCTGGCCAAGACCGACATGGCGCGTGTGGCCACAATCATGAACCTCGCGCTGCAAATCACGGCCAACCTGGCCATAGCCTTCGAGCCGTTCCTGCCATTCTCGGCGCAGAAGCTGCGCGCAATGCTCAACATGCCCGAGGCCAACTGGGACAAGCTGGGCTCCGTCGACATTCTGCCTGCCGGCGCTGAGGTGCAGAAGCCGCAGCTGCTGTTTGAGAAAATCGACGACTCGGTGGTGGACGCTCAAATCGCACGCCTCGAGCGCATAAAGCAGGAAAACATCATCAACAACTTCACTCCGCGCGCCATCGGGCCCAATGTGGCGTTTGACGACTTCCAGAAGCTTGACATTCGCGTGGGCAAGGTGCTGGAGTGCAGCAAGGTGAAAAAGGCCGACAAACTGCTGCAGTTCAAAATCGACGACGGCCTCAAGGGCCGCACCATAGTGTCGGGCATAGCGAAATACTACAAGCCTGAGGATCTCGTGGGCAAGGAGGTGTGCTTCATTGCCAACTTCCCACCCCGCACCTTCAAAGGCATCGAGTCGCAGGGCATGATACTCAGCGCTGAGGACGCCGACGGCCGCCTGGTGGTGATTGGCCCTCAAGGCGAGGTGAAACCTGGCGTCCAGGTTAAGTAGCCTGCCGCGCTGCGCATAAATTTAAAGCTAAAATCAGACTTTCTACGCAC
>CALBLR010000480.1 GCA_937896015.1 uncultured Prevotellaceae bacterium
CACACCGTGCAGGCGCTGGTGCTGTGCGTGAGCACCAACGACGAGGCTGTGATTTCGCACTACAGCAGCCTGCTGATATACAACGGGCTGATATGCACCTTTGTGATAGCCTGCATGGTGGTGGGCGCCGTGGTGCCCATATTCTCATTCAAGCGCCTCTCGTTCAGCGCCACCCGCAGCTGAAGCTGAGCAAGCGAGAACACACATTCTTGGCGCCATTGCGCCAACACATGGACGCGGCACCCCACACACAGTGCCGCGCCCATTCTTTTTATTATTCTAACAACAATAGAAACAATTCGCGGCATTGCTTCTTTCATCATGCGCTTATTCGCGCTTATTCTTTAATGGGGTATGGAAAAAAGTGGGGGCAAAAATTGGGTTGGTGCAGAAAAAACGCTAAATTTGTAGCGTGGTATGCAGTGCAGGAAGGCCAATGGTGGCTGAGCGGCGCTGCACCGCGCACGATTATCAAGGCATAGACAAGGATTAAAAACCATTTTTATAATAACATTTTAATAAAAAACTATGAACATGAAGAAAAATACCTATTTCGCATGTTTGCGCGGTTTTGCACTGGGCCTGACCTGCCTTCTGGCGGTGCCTCTGGCCAGCGCGGCAACCGTGATTCACAACAATGTGGCCTACACCACGGGCACACCTAAGACCAATGTATCGGTGGCAAAGAGCACCAGCGCAACTGGCGCCTATACCGGAGAAATTGTGATTCCCGAAACATTTGAGGAGAAAGGCATCACCTACACTGTGGTGGGCGTGGCAGCCAACGCATTCAAAGCAACCACTGTGACCAAGGTGACTCTGCCTAAGACTTGCGTCAACATTGGCCGCAACGCATTTATCGACTGCGCCGAGCTGACCAACTACCCCGTGCCCGAAGAGGCCACCGCTCTTGGCAACGGCGCCTTCAAGGGCTGCAAGAAGATAACTGAGGCCTTCATTCCTGGCGGCGTGACCACTCCGCAAACGAGCGAGACGTTCAGCCAGTGCTCGAGTCTGAAGAAACTCACCATCAAGGCTGGCACAAGCGCCCTGCGTGTGACCAACGGCCTCTTTGGCGGCGACTCCACGAGCTGGTATCCCCCAATTGAGGAACTGGTGATTGAGCGCAACCTCACTATGGAGAACGTGCTCAGCAACCAGAACCCCTTCCGCGGTGCCAAGTCGCTGAAGAAAGTGGTGTTTGGCGGCGAGGCCACCACACTGCTCAGCGAGATGTTCTCGGGCTGCCCGCTGCTTGAGACGGTGGAGTTTGCCGATGGCAACAAGGTGACCGCCCTTGGCGGCCAGGCCTTCAAGGGCTGCAAGGCACTGAAGTCGATAGCGCTGCCCAATGGCGTGACCGAAGTTCCCTCGAGCGCGTTTGCCAGCTGCACGGCTCTGCAGAGCGTGACGCTGGGCAACGCCACCGCCACTATTGCCGACTACTCGTTCAGCGACTGCAAGGCACTGAAGTCGATTGAGCTGCCAGCCACTGTGACCTCGATCCAGGCCGGCGCGTTCAACAACAGCGGTCTGAGCGGCGCACTCACCGTGCCCGCAGCAGTGCAGAGCATAGGCACCAACGCATTTGCCGGCACCAAGATTGAAAGCGTGTCGCTGCCCGCATCGGTGGCCACCATCGGCGAGGGCGCATTCGCTCCCATCACCACACTGGCTGGCATCACCGTGGCCGACGGCAATGCCGCATTCAAGGTGGATAAGGGCGTGCTGACCACAGCCGACGGCAAGCGCCTGCTGGTGGTTGCACACCATGCAGCAGCAATGCCCGCTGAACTCAGCGACGACGCAATTGAGACCGTTGACCCCTACGGACTGGCCTACTCACCCTATAAGGCTGTGAAGCTTAGCGCACTCAAGCACCTCAGCAACAACGCATTCCAGAACGCCGACATCACCGAATTCACACTGAAAAACGGTGTAACCGTAGGCTCTAACCTGTTCAGCGGCTCCAAGCTGGCCAAACTCGTGATTGAGGACGGCCGCAACGAAGTGCCCCAGGGCCTGTGCAACGGCTGCGCCGAACTGAGCAGCGTGACCCTCTCGGCCACTACGACCAACATGATGAAGGACGCCTTTGCCAACTGCCCCAAGCTGGCGTCGATGGAAATTCCCGGCAGCACCAACTACATGGAGCCCGGCTCGGTGCCCAGCACCATCAAGAGCCTGCGCGTGCTCAACGTGAGCGTGCCCGTGCTGGCTGCCGGCGTGTTCACTCCCGAGCAGAAGGATGTGGAGTGCAAAGTTGCCGCCAACGCAGTCGACGCTTACAAGGCTGCCGGCCAATGGCAATACCTGAACATTGTGGCCGACAACACCATCTCGGGCAAGGGCGCCACCCTGGGCTGCCCCACCGGCCTCTACTTCGCCACCAAGGACGGCAAGCTGCTCTACAAGGACGAGCAGGGTCAGATTGTTGACACCAAGTTTGCCACCGGCGACCACGCATTCAACCTGGCCAGCTACAAGAACCGCATCTATGTGGGCGTGGCAGGCAAGGAGTTCCGCTACCAGAGCCCCACAGCAGGCATGGGCGACGGCGAGGTGTTCTATGTGAACCGCACCGGCGACATCTTCTACCGCGTGACCGTGCTCAACAACGTGGGCAATGAGGCATTCCAGGATCCGTTCTCGATGACCATTATCCCGAGCGACAACAAGATTTACATTGCCGACCGCAACGTGGGCATCCACGAGATGAGCGCCGACACTGTGGGCCTCTATGGCGCACAGCCCTTCTTCCTGCAAAACCAGTGGCTGCCCTACTACGGCGACAAGCTGAGCTGGGGCGCAATTGGCGCAGGCTTTGCAAAAGACAGCAAGAACGTGTACTGGATGGCCAAGAAGTTTAACGGCCTTGGCATATTCCGCTTCACCACTGCCGACATCTATCCCGACGGCGGCGCCGGCAAGACTCAGAACTTCAAGGTGATTCTGGCCGACAACCAGATTACCACATTCTACCTCGACGAGACTCACGGCTACCTCTACTTCTATCTGCAGAAGAGCGTTAAGCCCGACCAGTACAAGCCCGGCGTGTACCGCATCGCCCTGGCCGACATAGCAGCTGCCGACGCAGCCAACGCCGAAGTTGAAATCACAGCCGCCACACTCATCGACGACTCTCCCGTGCTGCTCGAAGGCTCGGGCGATGAGATTACAGGCGTAACCCAAATCTCGGGCGACAACAACAACGTTTATTGGGCCTACATCGCCACCACTGGCGACGACAAGTCGGTGCTCGGCAGCGTAGCCCTCGACGAGAAGAACCCGCTGCACCACAGCGGCATCAAGTATGTGGCAGCCGACGGCAAGGACGCAACGGTGAAGTTTGCCGTTGAAGGCGTTGAGGCCTACGGCGTGGTTCCCGCAACATTCGTTCCCGACCCGTCGACAGGCGTTGACGCAGTGGTTGCAAGCCAGCAGGCAGTAGTTAAGGGTGCCGACGTGATTGTTCCCGCCGACGCCACAGTGAACATCTACAGCCTCAACGGCGCCCTTGTGGCTAACGCCAAGGTGGCCGCCAACGGCAGCGTGAGCCTCAACGGCATGGCCCACGGCCTCTACCTGGTGCGCATCGCATATGCCAACGGCGCTAAGGAGACAGTGAAGGTGATTCGCTAATCCGCATTCCTATAACTAACGCGTGCCCGCATAAGCGGCACGCTCCCGCATAAGCAAGCCGGGGTTGCCCACACAGTGTGGCAGCCCCGGCTTCTTTTACCCCCCTTCCCTTTTATAAACGGCAATGATGCTTGTGCGTATTCCGCACCATCTTAAAAACGACAATATAGACAATGGGAGACAATTTGATGGGGGGAATTCGATTTTTGTCGGTCTTTGCCTCTATTGTCATTATTTATCGTTATTGCGGTTTTGATTTATGATGGCGGTGGAATTATTAATAATTAAATAAAATAATTCAGCGGCTTAGCTGGCTTTTAGCTAACTTTGCAAGTTGATATTAACGCTATAACGACATCCGACATGCAACAGATAAAAGTGAAGATAGTGAACCGCAGCACAAATGAGCTGCCTGCCTACGGCACAAGCCAAAGCGCCGGCATGGACCTGCGCGCGTGGCTCGACGAGCCTGTGACGCTGCAGCCGCTTGAGCGCCGACTGATTCCAACGGGGGTGAGCATTGAGCTGCCTCAGGGCTACGAATGCCAGATTAGGCCGCGCAGCGGACTTGCGCTGAAGCGCGGGCTCACGCTGCTCAACACTCCGGGCACCATCGACGCCGACTACCGCGGCGAGATAGGCGTGATTATGGTGAACCTCGACAGCAAGCCGCAGACCATCGACAACGGCGAGCGCATATGCCAAATGGTGGTGGCGCGCCACGAGGTGGTGCAGTGGGTGCCGGCCAGCGAGCTGGGCAGCACCGAGCGCGGCGAAGGCGGCTTCGGGCACACGGGCGTGAAGTGACACGCCTCTGCCCAACTCTTATTTTCACAGCAACAACAGCAATGAAGCATTTATCAAGACACATAATAGTGGCATTTGCCGCCATGCTGGCCGCAGTGCCTGTGCTGGCCGGCGGCAAGAAGGGCGGCAGCGAGGCTGAGGCCAACCAGCGCAAGGCCGAATACGTGTTTGTGGAGGCCCAGAACCAGAAGTCGCTGGGCCACAGCGCGGCATTCTTCGACCTTGTGAACTACGCCTACAGCCTCGACCCCGGCAACACGGCCATAGGCTACTACCTGGGCTACTGCCTGGTGACGATGGACAACCCCACCCGCGAAAAGGCCGAGCGCGGACTTGAACTGATGCGCACGCACGTGGATGCCGTGCCAACGGACTACTACGAGGCGTCGTTCTACAGCGACGCCAGCATGGCCATGGGCCGCAAGGACGAGGCCCTGCGCGTGATTAAGCGGCTCACGCAGCTCAACCCCACCGACGCCGAGGCGCAGATTCGCCTGGCCGAGTGCTACTCTCGCCTGAACAACTACAGGGAGGCTATTGCCACCTACGACTCGATAGAGCGCCACCAGGGCAAAAGCATGGAGCTGTCGGCCAAGAAGATTGCCGCCTACTCGGCCCTCAACGACACGGCCGGCGCGCTGGCCGAGACGCGCTCGCTGCTGGCATCGGCGCCACACAACGCCACCTACAATATGGCCATGAGCAAGATGATGCAGCAGTTTGGCATGACCGACAGCGCACTGCACTACATCGACCTGGCGCAGCGCTACGATCCCGACAACGGCATGATTTACCTCACCAAGGCCCAGTACTACAACATGATGGGCGACTCGGCGAACTACGACAAAGAGGTTTACCGGGCCCTCACCGCCCCCAACCTCGACATCGACGACAAGGTGGGCGTGCTGGCCACCTACACGGGCTCGCTGCTGCAAAGCCGCGACTCCACGGGCAGGGTCGACCGCCTGTTTAGGGTGCTGCTGCGCCAGCACCCGCATGAGGGCGCGGTGCACGACCTCTACAGCGAGTATCTGGTGGCGCGCAACGACTACAAGGGCGCGGCCGAACAGCTGGGCTACATGCTCGACATCGACCCGACCGACGCGCGCGGCTGGCGCAAGCTGATGATTGTGAACATGATGGGCGAGAACTACCCCGCCGCCATCAAGGCCGCCCAGCGCGCCCTTGAATACAATCCCGACAGCATCAACCTGTATAAATACATAGCTCCGGCCTACTTCCAGATGAAGCAGTATGGCAAGGCCCTGCAAACCTACGACCGCGCGCTGAGCCGCGTCGACTCCACGCAGGCGCAACTGCGCAGCGACCTCATAGGCGGCAAGGGCGACGTGTATTCCGAAATGGGCGACACTGTGAAGGCCTTCGCCGCCTACGAACAGGCACTGAAGGTGTTTCCCGGCAACTCGAGCATTCTGAACAACTACGCCTACTTCCTGGCCGAGTGCGACTCAGCGCTCGACAAGGCCGAGAGCATGGCCGGCAAGGCCGTGAACGCCAACCCCGACAACACCACCTTTCTCGACACCTACGCCTGGATATTCTTTAAGAAAGGCGACTATCAGATGGCCTTGTTCTACATAAAGAGCGCCATCGACAATGATGACACGGGCAGCGCCGACGTGCTTGAGCACTACGGCGACATACTGTGGTTCAACGGCAAGCACGCCGAGGCGGCCGAGCAGTGGAAGAAGGCCCTTGATGCCAGCGGCAAGAGCGCCGGAGCCGCGCTGCGCCAAAAGGCCGAGAGCGGCCAGTATGTGGAGCCCGACCGCAAGGCAAAAGCAACAACGAAACAATAAAAAAACACATCATACAGCACACATGACAAAAAAGACACTTGCAATGGCCCTTGTGGCCTCAATGGGCATCTCGCTCGCAGCCTGCGGCTCGCAGCGCGCGGCCGTCGACACCGTGGGCATTGCCACACAGCCGACCCCGGCCGCCAGCGAGCCCAA
>CALBLR010000481.1 GCA_937896015.1 uncultured Prevotellaceae bacterium
AGCCGCTGGAGGTCGGCCTTGTTGGCAGCAGTGGTCGACGGCAGCAGTGCGCGGGCAATCATCACCTCGTTAAGATACACCTTATGGTCTTTTTTTTCATTCAGCACCTCTTTGACAAACGGTATCCAGTCGACGCCAAGGCCGTCGACCCAATAAAACAATTCTATGTCGCGGCGCTGTGCAAGCAGCGTGCGCACGGTGGAGAAGTGCTGATACCATGTGTCGAACGCTGCTTCGTCGGCATTGTGCTCCTTTATCAGCGCTTTCAGCGCATCGGTGTATTTGTTGGCCACTTTGGCCTTGCGGTATTCGGCTATGTAGCCCGCAATCCAGTCATCGCCGCTTGCATTGGCGCCAAGTGCGGTATCGAGATAATGATACAAATCGGGGAAGAAATCCTTGACCTGGGCTGCGGTGATTTCCCCTTTGCTCAGCCACGACACGGCCAGCTCTTTCTCTTTTGCCGATATGCCCGTGAAATATTTAAGCGCACTCGCGGCTCCATATTGCTGCGCTACGGCTTCAAGGCGGTTGGTCACGGTCAGTGCCACGCTTTCGGTCAGCGCCACGCGGTGGCGTGAGGCTTCTTTCAGGCAATATGCCCTTGTTTCGACATCGGTTCCTGTGCAGGCGGTGTCGGACGTCATTATTTCCACCAGCTCATTGCCAATGAACGATTGCAGCCGGCTTAGGGCATGGCACACATATGCGTTGCTGCCTTCCTGGCCTTCATAGTACCTTGCCAGCAGCCAGCGCTCATAGCCGCCGCAGTGTTCAAACCACAGTTTTATAAACAGCTGGAATGTGTCGATGCCATTGACGGCGAAATAGTCTTCCACATAACGGCCGAAGCTGAAGCCGCCAGTGATGTCGATGTGTGCGGCAAGCTGCTGCCAGTAGCGGCCGTCGCGCTCAGAATGCTGAACTCCGCCCAACTGCAGCTGCAGGCCGTTGGCCAAAAACGCGTAGGCGCTGTCGCAGCTCACATAGGTGAATGCGTTGTCGGGTTGGGCATAGACGGCGTTGGCAAATATGGATGGCGACGTGCTTATTATGTTGGGAGCGGACTGCCGCTTGGCGTCCTTCCACAGGTTGAGCCACTCCCGCATGTTGCGCACTATAGTGTAGTGCGCCTCAAGCCCCTTCACGCCATAGGTGGTGCCATTGGTCAGCACCAAGCGGTAGGTGAGATCTTTCTCGCTTGGCGCCAGCCGCCAGATGGAGCTTTGCGTGTCGCTGCCGAAGGCCTCCATTTTGCCCTCAAGCCCCACTATGGGCACATACACGCGCTGGTGGAGGGCCACGCCTTCGGCGCTTGCCTCTATAGCCTTTATGGTTTTCAGTAGTGCGTCGAAAGTCTTCTTCTCGCCGTTGTCGTAGAACCGCGCCAGCTCGGAGAATGGCGCTATTACGCAGTCATTGCCATTCAGGCTTTTTATGTGTTGCCTGAACTGGCTGGCAAGCTGTGTGTGAGTTACCATTATGTCGGGATAGTCGGCAT
>CALBLR010000482.1 GCA_937896015.1 uncultured Prevotellaceae bacterium
GTGCCGCATGCCGTCGTCGTCGCGCGCCTATCCGCTGGCCCTGACGGCCAAAGCGGCGGCCTACGGACACATGTTTGCCTCGCTTGGCTACCGCCTGCACCCCGATGCGCCGCTCTAAGCACGGCGCTTTTGCGGAGTGCCGATTTTTTTGCGTAACTTTGCCCCGTTATAATTTTACAGACTAAAATCTCAACTGACTACAATAATGAAAAAAGACACCATTCAACTCGCAGCCATAGTGGTGGTGCTGCTTGCCGTGATAGTGCTGATAGTGATGTTCATGCCCCACGACATTGTGCAAATCTACAATTGGTATAAGGGCAACCTTAACTACACCACCATCACAGCCCTCATGGCCATAGAGAGTTCGTTCATCCCGTTCCCGTCGGAAGTGGTGGTGCCCCCCGCAGCCTACTTTGCCGCCCGCAACGGCGACCTCAACATATACATGGTGGCGTTTTTCGCCACATTAGGCGCATTCATCGGCGCCACCGTCAACTACTGCATTGCGCTGCTCATAGGGCGCCCCGTGGTGTATAAGTTTGCCAACAGCCGCATTGGGCACGCCTGCCTCATCGACGCGGCCAAGGTGCAGAAGGCCGAGACCTACTTCGACCGTCACGGAGCGGCAAGCACCTTCTTTGGCCGCCTGATTCCGGCCATAAGGCAGCTGATTTCGATTCCCGCCGGAGTGGCGCGCATGCACTTTGGCAAGTTTGCCCTCTACACCACTCTTGGCGCCGGCGTGTGGAACTGCGTGCTGGCCGGCCTTGGCTACTGGCTGAGCACACAGTTTCCCGAAGAGCAGCTGCTGCAGCAGCTTGAGCACTACAACAAGTATCTGAGCTATGGCGGCTATGCGCTGGCCATAATCATAGTGCTGTTCATTGCCTACCACGCCCTAAAAAAAGGCGAAATCGGCGCCGGGCAGCAGGCAAAATAACGCAAAAAACGAAAATTTAAACATTGATTCATATGCAAGTATCACCATCGCTGTTGTCGGCCGACTTCGGCAACCTTGAGCGCGACTTAGAAATGATTAACGGCAGCGAGGCTGCCATGCTCCACCTTGACGTGATGGACGGCGTGTTTGTGCCCAACATTTCATTCGGATTTCCCGTGATGAAATATGTGCAGAAGCTGTGCCGCAAGCC
>CALBLR010000483.1 GCA_937896015.1 uncultured Prevotellaceae bacterium
CGGCTATCTGCCTGGGGTAGCCCACGCGGTAGGGATTGATCCAGGCGTGCAGTTCCATGCCGCGCTTGTGGCTCTCCTCCACCATAAACTCCATGGGGTCCCAGTCCGGGTCGGGGCCTACGCCCGGCGTGCCGCTTATCCACACGCTCCACGGTTCTAATTTCGATGGGTAGAAGGCGTCGGCCTGCGGGCGGCAGTGGAATATCACCACGTTGCAGCCGGTGGCCTTGATGCTGTCGAGCATGTTAAGCAGGTAGGCCTTGTTTTGCCCGGTAGTGTGGGTGGCGTAGTAGCGGTCGCCCACGGTTGGAATCCACGCCCCGCGAAACTCGCGCTTGGGCAGCGGCTGCGCCGCAGCGGCCGTCAAGACCATTACTGCGGTCATTGCGGCCAGCATTAAGTGCTTGAATGTCATATTGATGCCAATTTATCGTTATTTCACTGCCACTTGGGTGCCGTGCGCGCTCTCGTTGTTGCAGCGGTCGAGCACGGTCACCACATAGGTGTACCGGCCGCGCGGAGCGTTGACGGCGGTGTAGGCTGTGGCGCTGGTGATGTCCACAATGGCCTTGGCGTTATTGAGGTCAACGGATTCGCCGGCCTTGAAGCGGTAGACCACAAAGAAGTGTGCCTGCTGCATGGGGTCGGAGGTGACGGGCGCCTTCCAGCTGAGGCGCACGCTCTTGCCCGCGCGCTTGGCGGTGAGGGCGGTGACCTCGGCCGGGGCTATGCTGTCGAGCCATGTGTAGGCCGGAACAATGGCTTTGGCGGTCATTATTTTGCTCACGAGCGAGGCTTTGGCGCCCTTGTAGTTGCGTACCACATCGTAGCCGGGCCACCACACCGCGCCGTGCACATTTGGCAGCTCGCGGCTCATGGCCACCTTGCGCTCAAGTTGCGAGGCAACGGCGGGGTTCTGCGTGTCGGCGTAGTCCATGCAGTTGCGCACTGCATAGCCGTAATACATGTGTCGGCCGTTGGCCTGCGTGTTCCACCAGTTGATCAGCACCGAGTCGCTGGCGGCCTTGTGCTCAAGCTGCCAGTAGAGTTGCGGCACCATGTAGTCGACCCATCCGGCACGCGTCCATGCCGGGCAGTCGGCATACAGGGCGTCGTAGCACTGCAGGCCGCGGGTGTCGCTGCCGTTCACGTCGCTCGCCTTGTTGCGCCATATGCCGAAGGGGCTTATGCCCAGACGCACCCACGGCTTGGTGCTTTGCATCACGTTGTGCAGCTGGTCGATGAGCATGTCCACATTGTGGCGGCGCCAGTCGCCCTTGCTGGTCCATCCGGCGCCATACTTCTTCCACGACGCCGTGTCGGGAAACTCCTTGCCGGTCACGGGGTAGGGATAGAAGTAGTCGTCCATGTGTATGGCGTCGACGTCGTAGCGCGTCATGATATCCTTCACAACTTTGCATATGAAGTCGCGGCTTTCGGGCAGTGCGGGGTCGAAGTAGATTTTGCCGTCGGCATATTTCAGAAACCACTCGGGGTGCTGGTAATACACGTGCCCCTTGGCTGGCTCGTCGTCCTTGCCCGAGGTCACGCGGTAGGGGTTGATCCAGGCGTGCAGTTCCATGCCGCGCTTGTGGCTCTCGTCAATCATGAACTGCAGCGGGTCCCACACGGGGCTGGGAGCCACGCCGGCCTTGCCGCTAATCCAGCGGCTCCAAGGCTCGAGCTGGCTCGCATAGGCGGCGTCGGCCTGCGGGCGCACCTGCCATATTATGGCGTTGACGCCGGTCTGCTTCAGCTCGTCGAGTTGCTTTGTTAGGTAGGCGCGGGTTTCGGCCGGTGTCATTTTGGCAAACTGGCTTTGGCCGATTATATGCAGCCATGCACCGCGGAATTCGTGCTTTGGAGTGGCCGTGGCCTGAGTTTGCGCGCCGGCGGCGATGCCGCAGCCCAGCATGGCGGCCAGCGCAAGGGTCTTTAATAATTTCATTATCAGTAGTTGTTGTTTAAAAGTTATTATTTCTGGTAGTGTGCGGCATGGCTAAGGCCACTGCCGCCTATGCAAATATACGGCTTTTTGTCTGATTTTCTGGCCGCCATGGTTGCCGATTTGGGAAAAGTCAGTAACTTTAAGCACCCGTTTGCCTGCCATGGCGGGCAAGTAATGAACGAAAAGCAATAGCATAGCATGAATATCAAGTCAGCAATATCAACACTCAGGAGCGGCGCAGCCGCCCTGAGTGCGGCCGCTGCGCTGGTGGCCGCCACCGCATCGTGCTCGGGCCCGACGCAGGTCGACATCGATGGCATCACCTACTCAATCGACACCGATTCCACCGCCACTGCCCTCGGCCCCGCCAGTGGCCGGCCCGCTGCGGCCGACGGCCGCGTGGCCATTCGCCAAAAAGTGAACGCGCGCAAGCTCACATGCACCGTCACTGCCATCGCCACCGAGGCGTTCAAGGGCTGCTCGTGGCTCAAGAGCATCACCATCCCGTCGAGCGTGGAACATATAGGCAAGGCGGCCTTCGACGGCTGCGCTGCACTTGCCGAGATCCACTGCCAGGTGGTGGCTCCGCCCGAGGTTGAGCCAACGGTGTTCAACGGCGTCGACGCTTCGCGCTGCCGCCTGTTTGTGCCGCTCTCGTCATCGTCAAGCTATCAAGTGGCGCCGGTGTGGGCGCAGTTTGCCGCCAGCGAGGAAGGCAGCATAGTGCTCCCGTAAAAAAAAGAATCACATATCTGCCACTATACATGACAGGGCTGCTGTAGGATGTGCGGTGCAGCGCGTCACTGCGAAAAAAAATATCGGGGCGGTTGTTGGCTGCGGACCGATTTATCGCTACATTTGCGTTCCGCGCCCGCACATGCGTGGCGGCTAAGCCGTGAGTGCGTGGCGGGAGGCGGCGCTTATCGATTCGTTTAGAAATTAGAAAACTAACAGCATAGAGAGCATTATGAACAACAATGTGGACACACGCAAGCGGTATGACTTCGACCGCGTCACCCGAATGGTGATAGCCATAGTGTGCATTTTCGGCGCCATTTATGTGGTGAACTACCTTAGCCCGGTGCTGCTGCCATTCCTGGTGGGCTGCGTGCTGGCCTACATGCTCAACCCCATGGTGGAGCGCATGCAGCGGCTGCTGCACTGCAAAAGCCGCACCGTGCCGGCCGTGGCCACGGTGGTGATAGCCTTCGGCGTGCTGGCCGCGGTGCTGTGGCTGCTCATCCCCTACATGGCCAACGAGGTGAGCGAGATGACCGACACCCTCACGGCCTATGCCAAGGCGCAGTTTCAGGTGCCGCATCTGCCGGCTGCCGTGCGCGACTTTCTGCACCGCAGCTTCGACCCCAATAAGTTGTCGGGCATGCTCTCGCACGACCAGTGGGAGAAACTGGCCAACAAGTTGCTCACAGGCACGTGGACTGTGGTGGGCGGCACCATGAGCGTGATCATCAACGTGGTGTCGTGGCTCATTGCGCTGCTCTACATGTTTTTCGTGCTCATCGACTACGACAAAATCAGCCACGGCTTCAAGGGCGCCATTCCGCGCCAGTATCGCAAAATATCGCTCAAGGTGCTGCACGACGTGGAGGTGACCATGAACCGCTACTTCCGCGGCCAGGCACTGGTGTCGCTGTGCGTGGGCGTGATATTTGCCATTGAGTTCTCAATCATAGGCCTGCCCATGGCCATAGCGTTTGGCCTGCTGATAGGCGTGCTC
>CALBLR010000484.1 GCA_937896015.1 uncultured Prevotellaceae bacterium
GCGGCGGCCTGTGACGGGATGGGTGAATGTGATGCTTTGGGCGTGCAGCATGAGACGCGGGGCCGCAAGGCCGCCATACAGTGTGTCGCCCACTATGGGTGCGTTCAGCCCGAGGTGGTGGGCGCAGTGCACGCGTAGCTGGTGGGTGCGCCCAGTGAGCGGGTGCAGCTCGAGCCTTACTGTGCCGTCGGCGTTGCGGTGGGTAACGCGCCAGGCTGTGACGGCTGGCTTGCCATGCTCGCCATCCACCACCTGCCGCGGACGGTCGTCGGGATCGGGGCGCAGCGGCAGCCGCACATAGCCGCTGTCGGCCTCCACCGCACCGCTCACCACGGCCACGTAGGTCTTGGCCACGCGCCGTGTGGCAAACTGCTCTTGCAGCGCCTTGTGCACTTCCTTGCTTTTTGCCGCAAGCAGCAGGCCGCTGGTGGCCATGTCGAGCCTGTGCACCACCAGCGGGCCGCTTGCGTCGGGCATCATGGCCCGCAATGCGCCTTGCACCGAGTGGCCGTGCAGTTTGCCTGGCACGCTGAGCACCCCGGCAGGCTTGTTGACCACCACTATCCATTCGTCGTCATACACCACTTGCAGCCGCTTTTTGTTGTCATCAGGCTCGGCGGCAAGCTGGTTTGGCTCAACGTCGAGCCCCTGCAGCATGAAGCCCAAAATGGGCTTGCATTTGTTGTGGCAGGCGGGATAGAAGTGGCCGTGCCGCCTGATGGTGGCCATGGGCGACTTGCCCCACCAGAATTCGGCCATGCACAGCGGCTGCATGCAGTGCGTGTAGGCATAGTTGAGCAGTTTGGGCGCGGCGCACTCGCCAGCTCCCGCAGGCGGAACGCCCCCGGTTGAGGCTGCGAAGATGGCGTTGAGGTCGCTTGTCTGTCCCATGGCGTTGTGCACCACAAACAGGCTGAATATGCGCCGTTGCAGGGCTTCGCTCATGGCTTTGCGCCTCGACTTGAGTTCGCTTATGCGGCTGGTGAAGTCTTGCAGTGCGGCCTCGGCCTTGGCGCACTGTGCCTCGCCCTGGCGTCTGATGCGCTTCAGCTCGGCCTTTTGCCACTGGCTTTCGGCCACCAGCCGCCGAGCAGAGGCTTCATCGAGGCCGCCAGCAGCGCAGCGCAGGGCGTTGCGCCGCTGGCGTGACTTGGCCATTATGGCCTTGAACTCTGCGATGCGGCTTTCGGCCTCGGCCCTTGCGCTTTCGGATTCGGCCCGCAGCCGCGCCAGAGTGGGGCTTTGCTCCATTTGGCCGATTTGGCGGTTGATGGCCGAGATGGCCTCCTCGCCTTGGCGGAATTCGCCATCGGGCTGCAGCAGGTCGTAGACGGGCGGCACAAAGTAGCTGTGCACATTGCTGCCTGCAAGGTTGCCCGAGAAAGCGGCCAAAAATCCCATTGTGCCCTCGCTGTCGCGCGCCACCAGCACACCAAGCATCTTGCCTTCGGCCAACTCGGCGGCCCAGTCGGCGCGTGAGGCAAGGTAGCGCTCCACCTGCCGCGCCGCCTCGAGGCACAGCGGATGAGGGGTGTAGTGAAACGGGTAGGTGAACTGCCGCGGCGGCTCGGCGCACGGCTCTATCGGGTGCAGCTTGGGGTCGGTCATCGAAGTTTAATTCTGTTGTGGCGTTGATGTTGCGGCGGCGTAGGCTGCGTCAAAGGCCTGGCGCAGCGCTTGCTCGTTGTCGATGAGTTGGCGCAGCTGCTCAAGGCGCGCGGCATTGGGA
>CALBLR010000485.1 GCA_937896015.1 uncultured Prevotellaceae bacterium
CGGCAAGGTAGACAACCTTGAGGGCATGAAGGAGAACGTGATTTGCGGCCACTTGATTCCGGCCGGCACCGGCATGCGCCAGTTCCAGTCGATAGTGGTGGGCAACAAAGAGGAAATGGCCCGCGCCGCTGCCAAGAAAGAGGCTGAGGCTGCCGCCGACGAGCTCCCCACTGAGGAAGAGTTCATGAAGCATCACCAGTAATAGTGGCGCATGCCGCCCGGCTTCCGCGCGTGGCGGAGCCGGGTGGGCTGCACACAACCATGACATGCTTTTTCATGGCCGGTGCTGGAGGCGCAGGCTCACAGCCGCAGGGGAAAGCGGCTCGAGCCATTGGCGCACTGGCGCGGTCGGGAAAACAAAAATAAATGTTTAAGTGACACTTGAGTCAGGCTTTCGCCCGTTTAGGGGCGGAAGCCTGACTCTTTTTGTTGGCCTTGGCTGCCGCTACAGTGCGAAAAAATGGCTAAATTTGCACATCGGAAAGCCGCCATGCGGCAGCATGCATTATGTGGATAGCGTTTGCAGTGATATCATCGCTCAGCCTTGGCTTCTACGATGTGTTCAAGAAGCGGGCCCTGGAGGGAAACAACGTGTTTATGGTGTTGTTTCTCAACACGCTCTTCTGCACCCTTTTCATGTCGCCGGTGCTGGCATCGATGCTCACCGGCGGCACCGCCTATGGCCGTCTCGACCTGGCCGAGCACCCGCTCATCATGCTCAAGTCGGTCATCGTCACCGCTTCGTGGCTCCTTGGCTACTGGGTGATTAAGAAGCTGCCTCTCACCATCACAGGCTCGGTCAACGCGCTGCGCCCCGTGCTGGTGCTTGCCGGAGCGCTGGTGCTGTTTGGCGAGGCGCCCAATGCCCTGCAGTGGGCCGGCATAGCCCTTGGCTTCGTGTCGCTCGTGTGGGTGGGCTTCATAGGCACGCGCGAGCGCCTGCCGCGCTCGCGGCGCAAGTGGCTGCTCTACGGACTGCTGTCGGTGGTGCTGTGGGCCGTGAGCGGACTCTACGACAAGTTTCTGCTCGAGCGCTTCACACCGCTTGCTGTCGAGGCCTGGTATTCGTTCTACCAACTGGTGATAATGGGCGTCACGGTGCTGTTGCTGCTCACCCGCAGCCGCCGTGCCGACCGCGACACATTCAAGTGGCGCTGGTCGGTGCCGCTCATCTCGGTGTTCATCGCCCTGGCCGACATCAGCTACTTCATGGCACTGTCAATCCCCGGCTCGCTGGTGGGCGTGGTGTCGATGACGCGGCGCGGCAGCGCCATAGTGTCGTTTTTCTACGGCATATTCATATTGCGCGAGCGCAACATGAAGCTGAAAATAGTGGATCTGCTCATCCTTGCCGCCGGTGTGGCCTGCCTGATAGCCGGCAGCCTGGCGTGAGCGGCCTATATTGTTGACAACCCAACATAACTACAAAAATATATGAGCATACTGAAATCGGGCGTGCCCGTTGCCCTGTGCAGCGACCACGCAGGCTTTGCCACCAAGCAAGCCATCATTGAGTATCTGAAGCAAAACGGCATCGCCTATAAGGACTTTGGCACTTATAGCGAAGACAGCTGCGACTATCCCGACTTTGCCCACCCCTGCGCACTGGCCGTGGAGAGCGGTGAGTGCTATCCGGGCATAGGCGTGTGCGGCAGCGGCGAGGGCATGAACATGACCCTCAACAAGCATCAGGGCATACGCTCGGCCCTGTGCTGGATTCCCGAGATTGCCAGCCTTGCGCGCCAGCACAACGATGCCAACGTCATCGTGCTTCCCGGCCGCTTTGTGACCAGCGACGAGGCCATAGCCATGGTCAAGACCTTCCTCAACACCGACTTTGAGGGTGGCCGCCACCAGCGCCGCATCGACAAGATCCCCGTCAAGCAGTAGCCCTGTTTAGCGAAACCGAACGAGGCACTGCCCGCACCGTCATCGATTAGGGTGGGGCTTTCAAGAAAAAAGTCAGGCCCGGGCCACAGTAGAATCGTGGTCCGGGCCTGATATTGCCCTAAATAAAATGCGATAAAGAGCTGTGTAGTAAAAACCTTAATCACGACACAGCCTCTTAGTCATTTATTGAAAGAATTCGTTAAGGACCTCAGCGAATACGTCGTTGGGCGAGACGCGATTGAAAAGCCTCATGCTCGTCTGCAGTTTCAGCACGTCAATCCGGCTTCCCATTATGTCGGCGATGTCTTTGCCCTTATGCTGCAGGAGAGCCCGGCAGCATTCGCGCAAGCGCTCTCCAAGCAGGGGGTGGGCAATGTAGGCTTGGGCCTCGCCTTCCCCGTCAAGGCCATAGAATTTAGAGTTGGCACTGTGGCCGAGGCCCTTCTGCTGCGGAAAGATGTACCATATCCAGTGGCTCGTTTTGCGTCCAGCCTTCAGCTCGCAAAGGGCTTGTGCGTAAGCCGAGTCTTGCGCATCAACAAAACGCTGCAAGTCGTAGCTATTCAGCAGGGATTGCGGCTTGCCAATGACTTTCCAGAATGAAGCGGGCAGACACACATTTTCCATCTCGGCACAGTCCTTAAACATTGGAGCCACCTCCGACGGACGCTTTCCGGCAATTCCACACCCAATGGGAGTCACCAGGAAAATCTTCTCGGGGTGCTGCTTTGCAAAAGCCACAAACGCCGCCACGTCTCTCATCATCGCATCGTCGCCGCTCATCGAGTCGATGGCATAAGCCTTGCCTTGCAGCCCGTGGCCTTGCCCCCATACGGCCCCAAACTTTTCAAGAGCCACTTTGGCGGCGCCGCCTGCATGATGGCCGAGCGCATTGCTGCCAAACACAAAGACCTCATTGGGAGCCAAACGGGTGATCTTGCCGGGAGTCACACGCGACGCAGTGTTGTTGTTAGACTTTGTCAGCTCGGCAAGCGCTTCTGCATCAACCACCGGAAGCATCTTCTTCCATTCTGCAAGAAATTCATTCATGTCATACTTTAGGCCGCTAAGTTCCGAACGCTTAAACACGCCCATCTTTAACACGCGCTCCGCAATTTTCTTGCGTAAGGCAGCCATTGTCTTGCATTCTTTTGCCATCTCCTTAGGATCCAGACTGAAGGAGACTGACTTGCCAGTCTCCTTTCCGTTGACTACTTCAAACTTGATTGCTTCAACTTTAATCTTTTCGCTGTTCATAATACTTGTCTTGGGTTATTACATTGCAAAGTCATCGCTCAATTTATATATAAACGAGAGATGGAGGCATTATTGTATGAACACCTCGCTATGTTGTATGAAAAACGAAAGTTCTCATAATTCTAAAGATTGCGCGCCAGCCGCCCGTTGCCGTCCTCAAACGGGTGGATACTCACAAACCACAAGTGGGCTATGGCTGAACGGATAACAGAGTTTGTGCCCTCATCCTTGTTGAACCAGTCGGTAAATCTTGCCATCTCTTCTTCCACCCGTTCTGGAGCAGGAGCTATGTAGTGCACTTTTTCCCGGCCAAACATACCGGAGATTATTTGCT
>CALBLR010000486.1 GCA_937896015.1 uncultured Prevotellaceae bacterium
CCCGTGCACTGGGGCATCGACCTGCAGAGCGAGCACGAGCGCTTCCTCGTGGAGGAGCACTTCAAGCGCCCCGTTATCCTCACCGACTACCCCAAGGAGATCAAGGCCTTCTACATGAAGCAGAACCCCGACGGCAAGACGGTGCGCGGCATGGACGTGCTCTTCCCCCAGATTGGCGAAATCATAGGCGGCTCGGAGCGCGAGGCCGACTACGACAAGCTGATGCAGGCCATCAAGGAGCGCAACATCCCCATGAAGGACATGTGGTGGTACCTCGACACCCGCCGCTTCGGCACCGTTCCCCACAGCGGCTTCGGCCTCGGCTTTGAGCGCCTGGTGCTGTTTGTGACCGGCATGGCCAACATACGCGACGTCATTCCGTTCCCCCGCACGCCCAACAACGCAGAATTCTAAAATTCTCATTCAAATACCTCTGAAGCTCCGGATTGCCACCCACCGCGGCGGCAACCCGGAGCTTCGTTTTTCCCCATAAAGTTTAAGGATTAAAGGTGAGGGATTAAATATGTGGGATTAAAGGAGCAACCGAAAATCCGTGCAAATCCGTGCAGCAAATCTGTGGGAACCCCAAAAAATGTCTTTATGTCTTTCTGTCGAAAAAACTGCCCCTATGTGTCTTTATCGTCCAAACCTCAATCGCGCCAGAAAGAAGCCGTGCAAATCTGTGGGAACCCCAAAAACGCAATCTGTGGGGTAGTAGCGCGTGCTTGTTTAACGAAATTACACTGACTGTGGCAGTAAATTGTAATTAGCCTGTGCTGCAATGCATTATTAATCAAAACCATAGTAATCCCACTAAAAATGGCGTGGTATAGTGCGCTTTTAGCAAATTTAACATAAAACCCCTTATTTTTAGCTTTGGTTTTGCATCTGTTTCGATTTAATGCCGTATATTTGTGCAGTTTTTTAAGAATTACCATAAAAATACGTAGTGACTCTTGAAAGCTATGCTTAAATCACAATGAATTTCATGATATGAAAACGCCAATGAAGTTCTGCATATTATCAATGCTAATGGTCTGCGCCTCGGTGCTGACGCTATCGTCGCAACCCCTGCCACGCGACGGCCGGCTGGCCGCTGCGGCCGACTCTGCGGCAAAGGCGTCGGTGGCCAATGCTGAGCGCCCCGACCGCAGCGTGTTCATCAAGACCAACCCCGTGGGGTGGGGCTTGCTGATAGGCAACGCTGGCGTTGAGTGCGACCTCAACCATAACCTTTCTGCCGAATTCTGGATCTACTATTCGGCCCTCAACTATTTCAGCCGCACCACAAAATTCCGCACCCTGGCATTCACGCCCATGCTCAAGTGGTGGCCCGGCACCACCAGTTCGCGCTGGTGGGTCGATGCGCATCTCGGCCTTGCCTTCTTCAACTACGCCAAGGGAGGCCAGTGGCGCTATCAGGACCACACCGGCAGCCACCCCGCGCTGGGCGGCGGCATAGGCGTGGGCATGCGCCTGCCACTGGGCCACAGCGGCAGGTGGTGGCTTGAGCCCTCGGTGGGCGCTGGCGTCTACAGCCTCAACTACGACCGCTTTGTCAATGGCCGCAACGGCCGGCTCGAGTCCACCCGCACCAAGGTGTTTTTCGGCCTCGACCGCGTGTCGCTGGCTGTGAGTTACAAATTTAATGCTGTACGCAAATGACACGGAGGATGATTATGAAACGCATTTTGCTCACAGTGTGCATGGGCCTCATGGCTGCCATGTGCCTGGTGTCGTGTGATGTGCACGAATTCCCCGAGGAGGGGGGCGGCCAGGGCGAGCGCGAGACGTTTGTGCTCAGCCTCGACTACACCGACGCCCTCAAGTGGGGCTTCCATAAAGAAATTGACTACAGCGGCAATGAGACCCGCGTCCCCGCCGCTGAAGTGCCCGAGCCGCAGAGCGTGGACGTGCGCTATGTGGTGCAGGCCTACCGCGTGCAGCCCGACGGCTCCACCGCCCAGCTGCCCGACACCGTGATCACCGAAACCAAGAGCGACACCGCTCACCTCAACCACTCTATGGCGCTGAGGCTCGAAAAAGGCGCCTACAAATTTCTGGTGTGGACCGACTATGTGGCCCACGGCTCAACTGCCGACCTGTATTACAAAACTGCCGACTTCAAGGAAATCACCTATACCGACCCCGAAGACTACACGGGCAACACCGATTTGCGCCAAGCCTTCCGCGGCGAGCGCGACGCGGTGGTCAAGGGCCCCGACACCGTAAAGGTGACCATGGAGCGCCCAATGGCCAAGTTCAAGTTCATCAGCACCGACCTGCAGGAGTTCCTGGCCATGGTGGTGCTGCGACGCGCCGGCAAGGGCGCAGCGCCCTCCAAGTCGGAGCTCGACCTTGCAGTGAGCAAGATCAATGTGGCCGACTTCAAGATCCGCTTCCGCTATGCGGGCTTCATGCCGTGCGCCTTCAACGTGTGGACCAACCGCCCCGTTGACTCATGGACGGGCATCGACTTCTTCAGCCGAATGCGAGCCATCACGGTCAACGAAACCGAGCTGGGCTACGACCTGGTGCTGGTCAATGGCCATGAGTCGAGTGTGGCTGTGTGCCTCGAGGTGTATGACCGCGACGGCACGCTGCTCAGCAGCACCGACCCCATCAATGTGCCGCTGGTGCGCAACAAGCTCACCGTGGTGCGCGGACACTTCCTCACATCGAAGGCCTCTGGCGGCATCGGCATTGTCACCAAGTTCGACGGTGAGTATGACTACGAGGTGTAGCAAGGCGGTGTAGCCACAATGCACAAAATTTTGTGCGCGGCCTAATGCTTGACCATGCCGTGCTGCGCCCAAACTTAGGAAAAAATTGCTAATTAATTTAAAGTAACGTAATATTAATTTCTAAATTAACTAACCAAACCAAGATGAAAACAAAGATTTTCTCTATGATGGCACTGGCAGCAATGCTGC
>CALBLR010000487.1 GCA_937896015.1 uncultured Prevotellaceae bacterium
GCGTTAAGGCACTGACCATCAACACAGCTACCAATAAAGGCGGCGCGGCCCCCTAAAGAGGGAGGCCGCGCCGCCTGCTTTGTGTGCCGGCACATTTGGGCCGATTTGCTTTGCCGCATGCGAAAATTGGCGTAACTTTATGGTCGAAATACTGCAACTAAGCAACTGTTAACATTAATCAGCACATAATGAAGAAAACATTTACCCCACTGATTGCGGCGGCAGCGCTGGCACTGCCAGGCATGGCCGCCGCATCAACCACCTACACAATGCGCGGAGTCGAGTTCAAGGCCGACACGCTGTTTCACGCCCAGATAGGCCCCGGCACCACGCAGACATCACTGCTTTTGCGCAACGAGGAATCGCAGCGGCAAATGTATCTGTACTACTCGCGCGTCGATCTCACCAACCCCTATGTGACGCTGCGCACAGTCAGCGGCCAAGACAAGCTGTATGGAGCCGAGCGCGTGAGCGACATGGCCAAGCGCCGCACCAAGCCAGGCGAGCGCTACTACTTTGGCGTGAACGGCGACTTCTTCACCACCAGCGGCGTGTCGAAGCGCGGCGAGTCGATGATTGGAGCCCCCACCGGGCCGTGCATTGGCGGCGGCGAGGTGTACCGTGCCCGCAACCACAACACCCGCTGGGCCCTGACAATGAATGCTTCGAAGGACGCCCTCATTGGCCACGCCGAATTTGGAGGCTCGGTGACGCGCCCCGACGGCAAGAGCGTGACACTGGGCGGCATCAACACCTATGCAGGCAACGACGCCATCTACCTCTACAACCCCTACTACCTGTCAGGCACCAACGAGACCGGCGACTGCAGCGAGGTGCAGGTGCGCCTGCAAGAGGGCGAGTCGTTCCGCATAGGGCAGCCCTTCAAGGTGGTGGTTACCGGCAACCCGAGTTCGGCCACCGACATGGACATTCCTGCCAACGGCTATGTGCTGCACGGACAGGGCTCGAAAGACTTTGGCGGTGTCAACGCCAAGAGTTTTGTGGCCGGGCTTAAGCCCGGCGACGTGGTGGAGGTGAACTTCACCGTCAGCATCGACGGCAAGAGTTTTGTGCCCACCGAGATGATAGCCTCACTGCCCATGAACCTGCGCAACGGCGAGGTGGTGGACAACGAATATCTGATGGATGAGTTCAAGAGCAACCAGCCCATATGCGCCGTGGGCCTCGCCGACGGCGGCAAGACGGCAGTGTTTATGATGATCGACGGCCGCTCGCCCATATCCAGCGGCGCCCGCCCCACCGAAACGGGCGAAATGCTGCGCCAGCTGGGCTGCACCGACGGCCTCAGCTTCGACAGCGGCGGCTCGGCCACCTTCTACACCAGCGCGCTGGGCGTGCGCAACAAGCCCAGCGACGGCGTTGAGCGTCCCGACGGCAACGGCGTGTTTGCCGTGAGCAGCGCTCCCGACGACAGCACCGTGGCCGCCATCAAATTCGTAGACTGGAGCGTTGAGGTGCCCAAATACGGCATCTACAAGCCCAAGTTCTTTGGCTACAACAAATATGGCATGCTCATCGACACCGACCTCAAGGGAGTGAAGCTGAGCTGCCCCGAGAACGTGGGCCACGTGCGCCAAGACAGCATATTCTTCGGCGACGGCACCGGCTTTGCCCGCCTCGTGGCCACCTATGACGGCAGCGTCACCACCGATGTGCCCCTCACCATAGTGGGCTCCGACGCCACCATAAGCCTTGCCAACGACTCGATAATCAACGACGGCTACCGCCGCCATGTGGTGGACGTGCAGAACACCGCCGACGGCCGCACGCTGGCCGTAGACCCCACAGTGCTCACCTGGAGCAGCAGCGACGAGAGCGTGGTGCGCATCGACGCCTCCACAGGCTCGCTGCTGGGCGTGGCCAACGGCACCGCCACCGTCACTGGCCGCGTGGGCTCGTTCAGCGGCGACATGAAGGTGAACGTGGAAATTCCCTCGGCCCACGCCATGCCCATCGACCCGGGCCTCGACGTGGCCACATGGAAGTATTCGCAGACGGGCGGCAAGCAGCAGAAGCTGGCGCCCACGGCCGACGGCAACGGCATCAGCTACACCTACACCGGGGCCAGCGGACGCGCACCCAAAATCACGCTCACCAAGGCCCTGCGCCTGTGGAGTCTGCCCGACACCGTGCGCCTGCGCATCAACCCCGGCGACGCCCCGCTGAAAAACGCCATCATCAACCTCAAGGCCAACGGCCAGAAGGCCGCCTACCACACTGTGGTGCCCGACACCGTGGTGGCCGGCCAGGAGCTTACGCTCGATCTGCCCACCAGCAGCTGGCTCGACACCAGCGACATGGGCGCCTTCCCCATCACACTCAACTCCATAGCCCTCACCATGGGCGCCAGCACTGTGGGCAAGCAATACACCATCATGCTCAACGGCATCGAGACGGTGTATGCCCCGGTGCCCGTGAGCGGCGTTGAGACCGTGGTCGACAATGCCACACGCCTCGGCGTGAGCGTGACCGCCACCGGGCTGCAATTCAGCCAGCCCGTCGACAAGGCCGAGCTGTGGAGCGCCGACGGCCGCCTGCTGGCCCGCGGCAGCGGCCTGCAGCTGGCCACCACAGCCCGCGGCCTATGTGTGCTCACGGCCACAGTGGCCGGCAAGCGCGTGACCCGCAAGGTGATTATAAAGTAACCCTTCAAAAGACTATAAAATAAATTTTGAGAATGAAGTTAAGAAAACCAATTATCGCGGCCCTGCTGCTCACAGCACTGGCAGCGCCGCTGAGTTCCACGGCCAAGACGCAGTGGACCATCAACCAAAAAACCTACGACGTGGATACGCTCATCTATCCGCATCCCGTGGGGCCGGGTGTGATTTTCGCAAAATACGATGTGCCCGGAATGCCGCTAAAGGTGAGCGTGATGGAGATGGATTTGAAAAACAAATACATCGACTTCGAAACCTGCCTTGGCGGCGACCAGGGTGTGAAGGAGGAAAACCCGCTGAGCATGGCCCAGCGCAACGACCGCCCCGGCCACGAGGTGGTGGGCGCCACCAACGGCGACTTCTACTTCTTCCAAAACCCGGTGGAAAACGGCATTCCGCGCAGCGGCCAGTTCCGCCGCGACGAGTGTGTGACCAACCCCGTGGGCCGCGCCTGCTTTGTGCTTAGCGACGACCGCCGCCCCTACATCGACCGCGTTGACTTTGCCGGCACCATAACCCACGCCGGCACCACAGTGCGCCTGCACACGGTGAACATGCAGCGCCTTGAATGGGAAGACACACAGGGCAACCAGATAAACCTCTACACCAACTCCTACGGACCGCAGACCGAAGACTGCTCGGGCGGCACCAAGGTGATAATCGCCCCCAAGGCCGACCCCTTCAAGTGGTGGGCCAACAGCCCCGAGACGTGCGTCGTGGAGCAGGTGATTGACGGCAAAGGCGTGACCGCCATTCCCGAGGGCAAGGCAGTGCTGTGGGCACAGGGCACATGCACGTCGACCCTCACGGCCATGAAGCCAGGCGATGAAATCACCATCAACCTGGGCGTGAACCTGCGCGACCAGCCCGGACTGCTCAAAAACTTCAAGGAACTGATGGGCGGCAGCGACAACATAATCATGCGCAACGGCCAGGTGATCGACGAGTGGGAAGACCGCCATCCGCGCACGTGCATCGGCTTCAACGCCGACAGCACCAAAGTGTATTTTGTGGTGATCGACGGCCGCAGCATCTCATCGACAGGCGTGTCGCTGGGCGAGGCCGCAGGCGTGTTCCTGGGCCTTGGCGCAGTTAACGCCGTCAACCTCGACGGCGGAGGCTCGTCGTGCATGGTGGTCAACGGCGAGGTGGTGAACAGCCCCAGCGACGGCTCGCTGCGCGCAGTGGGCAACGGCTGCCTGCTCATCAGCAACGCCCCCGTCGACGACGCCATTGGCCAGCTCCACTTCGAGCCGCGCTGCTACAACATATCGGTGTCGGCCAAAATCAAGCCCGCCGTGTGGGGCTACAACAAATATGGCGTGCTCAAGTCGCGCGACGTGCAGGGCGTGACCTACACCTGCGACCCCGCCCTTGGCCGCATCACCCCCGAGGGCTACTTTGTGGCGTCGGCCACAGCATCGTCGGGCAACATCTATGCCGACTACAACGGCATCAAGTGCTCGCAGCGCGTGGTGGTGTATAACGCCTCCAAGGAGCTGCGCGACGACAGCGTGACGGTTGACCGCAACCACAAGTATGAAATCAAGGTGCTCGGCATCAGCGGCATCAGCCGCGACATCGTTGACCCATCCACTATCAGCTGGACCTCGTCCGACCCCTCGGTGTGCACCATCAGCGCCGCAGGCGAGATTGTGCCCGTGGCCGACGGCCGCGCAGTGGTCACCGGTGTTGCCGACGGCTTCAAAGACAGCCTCGTGGTGCGCGTGGAGAACCCCAAAGCCACCGTCACCAGCGTTGAAAACGGCCCGCTCGACCCAGCCACATGGCAGGTGACACAGGCTGGCGGCAAAAACCGCGTGATGACCTCGCTCGACAACGGATTCAAGATTGAGTTCACTGGCGCGTCGGCGCGCGCGCCCTACATCAAGCTGGCCA
>CALBLR010000488.1 GCA_937896015.1 uncultured Prevotellaceae bacterium
CCTGCTGCGCATTGACACAAAAAACGTCCGCGGCTATCTGGGCCTTGCCCAGCTCAACCTGGCCCAGACCGACACCGCCGCCGCGCTGGCCAATGTGGCCCGCAGCATCGAAATCAACCGCGACAACGTGAATGCCTACCTGATGCGGGCCGAGATACTCATGCGCCGCGACAGCTTCGCTCTGGCGCTGCCCGACATGGACCATGCCATAAAGCTCGAGCCGCACAATGCCGGCTACTTCATCAACCGGGCCTACATGAAATACAAGACCGACGACTACTTCGGCGCCATGGCCGACTACAACTATGCCGTCGACCTTGACCCCAACAGCATGGAGGCACACTTCAACCGCGGCATGCTCAACGCCCAGGTGGGCGAGACCAACAAGGCCATCGACGACTTCACCTTTGTGCTGCGCACCGACTCGCACAACTTCATGGCCCGCTACAACCGCGCGCTGCTTTACTACCGCACCGGCCAGATGAGCCGCGCCATAAGCGACTTCAATGCCGTGCTGGCCAAGTACCCAAAGTTTGAGGCCGGCTACATGGCGCGCGGCGAGGCCAAGCGGCGCATGGGCGACGCCAAGGGCTGCGAGCGCGACTTTGCCACAGCCGTGGCCATAATGAAGCGCCGCGGCGTGCACTACAGCGACTATAACCCCGCCAACGCCGAGGCCGCCGCAGCAGCCAACCCCAAGGCTGCCGACGCCGCTGGCACCAGTGCCGAGGCCGACACCGCGCAGACGCTGACTCGCTTCAACGAACTGCTCACAGTGAAGACCGACAGCAAAATCAAGCCCGAATATGCCAACCGCTCGCGAGGCCACATTCAGAACACCGACGTCGAGGTTGCTCCCGAGCCCATGTTCACGCTCACCTATTTCGCCCCCGACAACAAGCTTAATGGGCGCACCAACTACCTTAGGGAAGTCACCGAGGTCAACCAAAGCCACCTGCTGGGCACCGACGTGGGCATCTCTGGCGCCATGCCGCAGCTCACCGAAGACCAGATTAAGGCCCGCTTCAGCAGCGTGGACTACTACAATGGCATGCTGGCCGTGTCCAACCCGCGCTCCATCGACTACTTTGGCCGCGCCATGGACTACCTGATGCTAAAAAATCCGGCCGCCGCCATCGACGACGCCACACGCGCCATAGCCAAGAGCCCCAAGTTTGCCCTGGCCTACTTCCTGCGCGCCAACGCCCGCTTCATGCAGCACCAGATGAGTGAGGGCGGCAACGCCGCTGCCGACGCCGCCCTAAAGCCTGCCCAGGGCCAGGCTGCCCACATGCTGCGCGGGCGCGAGGAGGCTCAGGCCCTGACGCAGGTCATCGCCGACCTCGACAGCACACTCAAGCTGTCGCCGGCCAACGTTTATGCCGTCTTCGACAAGGGCAACGCCTACATGCTGATGGCCGACTACACCTCGGCCATCAGCTGCTACACCCGGGCCATCGAGATGAAGCCCGACATGGGCGAGGCCTACTACAACCGCGGCCTCATGTATATGCGCATGGGCAACCGCCAGCGCGGCGTGGCCGACATGAGCAAAGCCGGCGAGCTTGGCATACTGCCCAGCTACAATGTGCTCAAGCGCATGGCCCGGTATGGGACTGCTGGCGCCCCAAAGGGGGGGGGACGGCGCAAAAACATTTTTTTTGCCCGCAATGATCCTTATTCAACTCAAAACTATTAAATTTGCACCAATTTATATGTTGAATATTGTGCTCTTGTATCGCACAAGCAAAAAAGAAATTCAAAAGACATTATGATTAACATTAAGTTTCCTGACGGAAGTGTAAAGCAGTATGAGAGTGGCGTCACTCCGCTGCAGGTGGCCGAAAGCATCAGCGCCGGTCTGGCGCGCCAAGTGCTGGCCGCATCATTCAACGGTGAAGAGTGGGACATTTCTCGCCCGATTTGTAGCGATGGCGACATCAAACTCTTCAAGTGGGACGACGACGAGGGCAAGCACGCCTTCTGGCACACATCGGCACACCTCCTTGCCGAGGCTCTGCAAGAACTTTACAAAGGAATTCAGTTCGGCATCGGCCCGGCTATTGAAAACGGTTTCTACTACGACATCGATCCGGGAGAGAACACCATCACCAGCGCCGACTTTGCCAAAATCGAGAAGAAAATGGCCGAGCTCGCCGCCAAAAACGAGCCCGTGGTGCGCAAGGACATCTCCAAGGCCGACGCGCTCAAGAAGTTTGGCGACGAGGGCCAGACCTACAAGTGCGAGCTCATCAGCGAGCTTGAAGACGGCCACATCACCACATACACCCAAGGCAACTTCACCGACCTGTGCCGCGGCCCGCACCTGCCCGGCACCGGCGCCATCAAGGCAGTGAAGATTCTGTCGCTCGCCGGAGCCTACTGGCGCGGCGACGAGACCCGCAAGCAGATGGTGCGCGTCTACGGCATCACATTCCCCAAGAAGAAGATGCTCGACGAATACCTCTACATGCTCGAGGAAGCCAAGAAGCGCGACCACCGCAAGCTGGGCAAGGAGATGGAG
>CALBLR010000489.1 GCA_937896015.1 uncultured Prevotellaceae bacterium
CTGCCACGTGAGGTGCATGGCCTGGCACATGGTGAAGGCGAAAAAGGCATTGAGGCCCATGCTCGGCGCCTGGGCAAACGGCAGTTTGGCCATGAAGGCCAGCAGCAGAGTGGATATGGCCGCCGCCAGCGCAGTGGCCGTGAACAGTGCACCCTTGTCCATGCCGGTGGTGGCCAGAATGGCGGGATTGACAGCGAGAATGTAGCTCATTGTCAAAAACGTGGTGGTCCCAGCCACCACCTCGGTGCGAATTGTGGTTTTGGAAGTGTCAAAACCAAGAGCTTTAGTCAAGAAATTCATCACAGAAATTATTTTTTTGTCACATCGTTTCGAATCAAAAGTTATTTCCAGAGCCACACTTTGTGAAGCATGTGGCCGGCAAAGCCGATGGCGGCCTTCAGCGGACGCGTGCTGAGCGACTTGCCGGCTATGATGAGCATCACCGCCACCAATATAAGCACTATGCCCACAGCCAGGCGCACGGTGAACGGCTCGCCAAACACGCCGATGCCTATCACAACGGCGGTGAGGGGCTCGAGCGCGCCCATGATGGCGGTGGGTGTCGACCCTATGAGGCGCACCGACACGGTCATCAGCACAAGCGACATGATGGTGGGCAGCACTGCAAGCATCAGCGCCGGCGCCCACTGGCCGGCGCCGTGCAGCCACTGCAGGCTGTTGCCGCTAATGGCGGCATAGGCGGCCACTGTGGCCACCGCGCCCAGCAGCACATAGAACGTGAGTGCAAACGACGACATGCGCAGCGACGACCGGTTGACCACCACAATATAGACGGCATAGGACAGCGACGACACCAGCACCAGCACTATGCCAAAGGCGCTCACAGCCTTGCCGCCGTCGCCATTTGACAGAAGCACTATTCCGCACAGGGCGAGCCCTATCGACACCACTGTGGCGGCGGTGAGGCGCTCTTTAAAAAACACCGTCATTATCACGGCCACCATCACGGGATATACAAACAATATGGTGGAGGCCACACCGGCATCAAGATAGTGAAAGCTGAAAAACAGCGTGAGCGATGACACCGCAAACAGCACGCCCAGGGGCAGCAACAGGCACAGCTGCCTGGCAGTTGCGGCCATGCTATGCCTGCGCGCCGCCATTATAAGCGCCATTATAAGCGCGGCCACGGCAAAGCGGTAGAACAGCACCGACTGCGGCCCTATGCCCTGCGCATACAGCGGCAGCGCGCCCAGCGGATTGGTGCCATAGCACACAGCGGCCACAATGCCGCAAATGCTTCCTTTGACTTTAGGGTTCATCTTTTAAAAAATCATTTAATCTCGGTGGTGCAGCGCAAGCCTGCACGCACTGCGCCGGAGCCGCATGGCCGCATTTGATGTGGCGGTCACCGCTGCTCCGGCGCAGAGGAAATGTCATATTATGTCGCAAAGCATGCTCAGTTGCGTTTGGGCGCAAGCTCAAACTTGGGCACGGCCACGAGTTTGATGTCGAACTGAAGCATTGAGTATGGCTTTATAACGCCCGTCGATGCCGCCTTGTAGGCCAGCTTGTAGGGTATCACCACGCGCACGCTGTCGCCTATGCGCATCTTGGTGATGGCTATGGCCCAGCCCTCGATTATGGAGGAGTTGAGCCGGCAACGGAACAGGCTGTCGCCGGGCTCGGTGTTGAGATACGACGAGTCGAACGGAGTGGCGTCGTAAAGCTGCCCGCGATACTTCACGTCGACCTGCGACGAGTAGAGCGGCCTTATGTTGTCCCGGGTCTTGCTGGTGTCGTTAAACCAGTGCATCAGCACCTTGGCGGTGGGGTCCCAGTCGGCGGTAACCTCTTGGTAGAATTTGCTGCCGTCGTCGCCCTTAAGGCCTTGTTGCTGCTCATACCAGGCGATGTTGGCGTTGCGCCAGTCGGCATACTTGTCGTCGTCGTCATCGCCGATGCACGAGTTCAGCACGCAGCCAAGCGCAGCCGCGGCCGCAATGAGCAATGCTAATATTGGAAATCTTTTCATCTGTGTTGTGTCGTCTATATGTGTGTAATTGTGATGGGTCTTACGACCCTTTCTTTTACACAAGTTTCTTAAGCAGGTTGTTGAGGCTGCAGTCCTCACCGATGATGGCGGGCAGGTCGGCAATGGCCACGCGCTTCTGCGCCATGCTGTCGCGGTCGCGCAGGGTCACGGTGTTGTCCTCCAGCGTCTGGCCGTCGAC
>CALBLR010000490.1 GCA_937896015.1 uncultured Prevotellaceae bacterium
TCGCGCTCTTCACTGCCGGCGGTGAACTGGTTGCCGTGGTTGGCAAACATCACCTCCAGGGCCGCAAGAGTGCCGCGCACACCCTCTTCGGTGGCAAGCGTCTTTCTGTATAGCTCCTTCATGGCGTCGCGCTTCACTATTTTGCCAATCTCGGGGCGTGCGGCAAAGGTGGAGTCGATAAGGCGCTCGTAGGCCCGCAGCTGCAGCTGGCCCACCTCCTGCCAGTTTTTTATCTCAGTCACCTGGCCTGCATAGTCGGTGGCCACCACCACTTTGCAGCCCTCAAGGGCGCTGATGCCGGCCTCGTGCAGGCGCGCCTTGAAGTTGTCGGCACACTCGGGCGCGGCCTTGCAGCTCTGCACCAACAGGTGCAGAGTGTAGCCGTCGTCGGTGCTGTCGGCCACGGCCAGCTTGAAGTTGGTGTCAACGCGGTAGCGCACTGTGGTGTCGCCGTCGGTCACGTCGCTTTCTTGCGACATGGCCACGTAGGCCGTGGTGTCGTGCAGCTCATAGCAGCCCACCACTGGCACCACTGCGGCGCTGTCTTCGTCCACAAATGGCGAGTCGACCATTATCGAATCGGGCAGGTCGGCGTCTTGTGCGGGGGTGGCGGGGCTGTGGTGGGTGCTGGCGGCTACTGCGGCCGCGGCTGCCATAAGGCAGGCGATTGCGGTGATGAGGTGCTTCATATCTGTATGTGCTCTGTAGTTTTAATTGTTGTCTGTGAAAAAATGGCGCGGCGCCACAAGTGCAAAGGTAAAAAATAAAGCGCACTTTCCCCGCTTGTGGCCCGGCAAAAATGCGCAAAAAAAGCCGCCGCCTCCATGTGTCGGAGGCGGCGGCCGTAACGGATATATCTAAACTTGTTTTATTATTGCTTCAAGTTTAATTGCTTTAGAGCTGAGGACCGGCAGCTACGAGAGCCTTGCCTGCCTCGTTGTTCTCATACTTGGCGAAGTTCTTGATGAAGCGTGCGGCCAGGTCTTTGGCCTTAGTCTCCCACTCGGCAGCGTCCTTGTAGGTGTCGCGCGGATCGAGAATGTTGGGATCTACGCCCTCGAGCTGAGTCGGAACCACAAAGTTGAAGTAGGGGATTGTCTTTGTGGGAGCCTTGTCGATGCTGTGGTCGAGGATGGCGTCGATGATGCCACGGGTGTCGCGGATAGAGATGCGCTTGCCTGTGCCGTTCCAGCCTGTGTTCACGAGGTATGCCTTGGCACCGCTCTTCTGCATCTTCTTAA
>CALBLR010000491.1 GCA_937896015.1 uncultured Prevotellaceae bacterium
CGAGTCGAGCAGCAGTGCGCATTTTGCTGCGGTTAGGTGGGCCTCGTTGTCGTAGTATGCTTTGGAATCGTTGCTTAACCGGGCGTCGTGGCTGAAGTCAAACACGCGGCTATTGCCCAGTTCGCATTGCAGCGCATACAGGTCGCTTTCGGCAATGGGGCGGCGGTGGTAGCGTGGCGGAATAATTACAATGTAGTCGGTGCCGTTGGCCCGCAGCAACTGTGCCAGAGTGCGCACCATGGCTGCCATTTCTCCGCCTATGGCCGGGGCATATGGCCGTGGCATGGAGGAAAATGTGCGGTGCGCCATTCGTGCGTTGGTGAAGTATTGCTCTGGCGAGTTGGCTATGAGTGAGTCGAAACGTGCGTAGTAGCTCTCGTTGATGTCTTCGATGCGGTTTTGAATGTCGCTGGTGGCAAAATGCTTGTCCACCATTTCGCTGGCATAGCGTTTGGGCCAAAGCGTGTATTTGATAAACTCTGGGTTGCGGAATATGCCGAAGTATAGCGACTGGAATCTGAAGTAGTCGCAGGCCGGTGTGGTGGCATAGTGCTGTGCGTAGAGGGGGTTGCCGTCTTGAGGCCAGCGGTGCAGCATTGCCTCTTCTATCACAATCAGGGCGCGCTTCACTCTGACGCCGCGTGAGTTGATATATCTTATCTTGTTGATGATGCCGTCGAGCGTCTCCATCGAGGCGTCGTAGTGGCACACCGATGCGCCTGCGGGCAAGTGCGCCTTCCAGCAAGCGGCATGATAGTACTGCGACATCGACGAGCCGAAGATGAATGAGTCGTAGTGCATCAACGGGTTGTAGTAGTTGAAACTTTCGGTCGACACATAGCCGTAGTTGATGGTTAGGGCAATGTTACCGTCGGTGGTGATGTGCCCTGGGTAGCGGTGCAGCACGTGAAACGGGTCGGCAATGGCATACCATGCCAGCAGTGCCATTACAGGCAGCGCCGCCAGCAGGGTCTTGGCTGTGAATTTCGCTATGTCGTTGTTGTGCGCCATGCCTCTGGTTTAGAATTGAAAGTAGATGAATTGTGTGTCTTGCCCGATGCTCTTCCACGCTATCAAGGCAAGCAGGCCCCAATATGCACCCCATCGCACTGCGGCAGGGAGCCCGTTGAGGCGCATTAGTGGAAACTCGCTTTTGCGCCCTATCCACTCGATGGCAACGAACGGCGCCACATAGCACAGCGCCGACACTCCCATTGGCATTGCTGCCCATTGGCCGTGAACCAGTGTGCCAGCTATTTCGCCAAGATGGGCCATGCCTGTGGCGCGGAACAGGAAAAATGTGAGTGCGAACAGCGTGAAGGTGAACGCTATGCGAGGCATGTCGCGCAGCTGTGGAGGTATGCCATAGTCGCAGCCTTTACTGCACGGCCACAGGCGGCACAGCACCACCAGCACGCCGTTGGTCATGCCCCAAATTATGAATGTCCAGTCGGCCCCGTGCCACAGCCCCGACAGGGTGAACACCGCCATCAGGTTGGCCACGGTGCGCCAGCGTCCGCGGCGCGAACCGCCAAGTGGAATATACACATAGTCGGTGAACCACCGCATGAGTGTGATGTGCCATCTGCGCCACAATTCGCGCATCGAGCGGGAAAACAGCGGATAGCTGAAGTTGACGCTAAGCCTGATGTTGAGCAGCCGTGCCGACCCTATGGCTATGTCGCTGTAGCCCGAAAAGTCGGCATAGATCTGCACTGTGAAGAGCGCAATGCCCAGCAGCAGCGATGGCGCGCTCATCACGGCAGGGTGATAAAACACATAGTCTACATAGCCTGCCAGCACGTTGGCAATGACCACCTTCTTTGCAAGCCCCCATAGAATCTGTCTCATGCCTGTCACGGCGTTGGAGTAGTCAAACTCTTTCATGCGCAAGAATTGCGGCAGCAGATTTTTAGCGCGTTCAATGGGGCCGGCCACCAGCTGCGGAAAAAAGCTGATGAACACCAAAAAGGCCACCAAATTGCGTGTGGGCCTCACGTCGCCGCGATACACATCGATGGTGTAGCTAATGGCCTGGAATGTGTAGAACGATATGCCCACTGGCAGAATAATGTTGGCCGTTGGCCAGTCGGGCGCTATGCCGAAGCATTGCAGCAGTTGGACAAATGTGTCTTTGAAAAAGTTGAAGTATTTGAATGCGGCCAGTATGCCCAGGTTGATTGCGATGTTGGCCCCCGCAGCTGCTTTGCTCTGCTTGTCTCTTGCTCCCGGCCTTATCATAAGCCCTGAGGCAAATGTGCTGACAGAAGTGAGCAGCACCAGTCCCAGCATGCGCCAGTCCCACCAGCCATAGAACACATAGCTGGCCGCGAGCAGCACAGCGTTTTGCGCATTGCGCCGCTTTCTTGCCGCCCAGTAGGCAAAGAACACAATGGGCAGAAACAGCGCGTAGGTGTAGGAGTCGAATTGCAATGGCTTTTACCTTAAAATCATGGCAACTTGTCAGCCTTGGAAACCGTTGATGATTGCGGCTATCTCCCGGGCCGACTGTGGTGTGATGGGATGGGCAATGGGCAGGCTCACCACCTCGTCGGCAAGCATGCTGGCCACAGGCAGGCGCATGCCGCTTAGCTCCTTGTAGCAAGGCTGCCTGTGAGGTGGGGTGGCATAGTGGATGTCGGTGCCAACCCCATGCTCTTTAAGATATTCCCTAAACCTGTCTCGGCTTTCGACCCTCACCACGTATTGGTGCCACACTTGTCTCATGCCAGAGAATATGGTTGGGGTGGTGACGAGCGGATTGCTGATGCTGTCGCTGTAGGCGCGTGCCACTGCGTTGCGCCGGTCGTTTTCGGCTTGCAGAT
>CALBLR010000492.1 GCA_937896015.1 uncultured Prevotellaceae bacterium
ACCAGGCAACATGCCCGAGCGCACAGCCAACTATGCCCTTGTGCAGCAGCTGGCCGCCGAATTCAAGGCCGAGAACGACTCGCTGATTTGCGCCGAGCTGCTTGGCCTGCGCGCAGGCACTGTGGAGCCTCCGCGACCCAGCGAGCGCACAGCAGCCTACTACAAGGGCCGCCCCTGCGCCAAAATGGTGGAGTGCGCCTGCCGCATCTATGCCCGCCACCTGGCGGAACGGCAATAGGCAAACAGACAAATCTATTCACAAAATATAATCAACAGATAATCTAACCGCATATGCGATACATCAAATGTCAAAACTGCGGCAACGAGGTGCCCGAAGGCTCGGCCTTCTGCAACAAGTGCGGCGCCCCTATTGTGAGCAAGCCCGCCGCACCCGAAACGGCTGAGTGCCCTCACTGCCATGCACAGATTCCGGCCACCGCAATGTTCTGCCCCAAGTGCGGCAAGGCCACCACTGCCGACGACACCGCCAAAAACGAGTGGGAAGGCAACGGCGGCTCGCAGCAGCCATCTACACAATCCAATAGCCAGACGCCCAATGAGCGCAAGCGCGCCCGCAACATAATTGTGGCCGTGGCTATTGTGGCATTTTTGTGCCTCGTGGCCGTGCGCACCTGCTACTTCAGCGGCAATTCGCAGCCTGCCGACACAGCCGACACCACCGCTGTGGCCACCGACTCAATCCAAGACTCAAATGCGATTTTCGTAAAGGCGCTGCAAGACAACAACTTTGGCGGCGACGGAGCCACGGTGGTGTATGCCATCAGGGTGCCTGGCGGCGACACGGGCAACCCCGACCACATTGTGGGACTCACCTTCCAGTCGGGACAGGGCGACCACACGTTCTACAAAATCTACGACCTCACCCAAAACGGCACAAACTGGGACATTAAGCTGGCCAAGACCACCTATCTCGACGGGCAGAACATTACATTCGACGCCGGGCAGCTGATGGCCGACCCCAGCACTCTGCCACAAAGCACCGTGATCGACGGCAAGCGCTATGTGTATTTCGCCTATATGGCTGTAGGCAGCGGCTCGAGCGGACACGTGTCGCTCAACCTCTACAACATCGACACACAGCAGGTGGTGACGCAGAACTACGACGGCGAATACAAGACCCTCGACGACGGCCAGCAGCACATAGTGTGCATGCCCAAGAGCGGCAGCGGCCAGGAGTTTAACTTCATCAACGGCCAAGTGCCATCGATAGGCATACTGCACATTAAGACGCAAGACGAAATCGACGCCGAGAAGAAAGAAAAAGAGCAGGCCGATGAAGAGGCCGAGGCCAAGGAGCAGGAAGCTCCGGCCAACTCGGCAAGCAAGTGGGCCAGCGACAACACCGACGCCATGGCATCGCTTAAAGAGGGCACCGAAGTGACCCTGCGCTCATCCACCTACGACAAAGACAAGCCACTGTTCCGCTCAAGCGACCTCAAAAACAAGATTGCCAACGGCGCCTACGTGGTGTTCCTTACCAACGGCGGCGTGGTGTATGCCTTCAACAAGAGCGAGGGCAAAAACTTTGTGGTGTATGCCGGCAGCCCCAAGGCCACCAACATCGGCTTTGAAAACAGCGATAAGAACATCATAAACGTGCGCACTGCCAGCGGCCTGATTGAGTATAACCTCTACACCAACCGCGCCAAGCTTAAAAAGTAGCGCGTGGCCAGCACAAGTTTAACCGAACTCATCGAGCGCGGGGCCGTAACGCCCCGCGCTCTTGCGCTAATGGGGCAGCCTGCCATCGAATCCATGGCCCTGATGCGCTGCGAGTGCCACACGGGCCGAATAAGCTCCGACTCGTTCATGCTCGACACCGAAGCCGGCACCGTGGCCGTTGAGTCCATAGGCACCGGGGCGGCCACACTTGCAGCGGCCGACATTGCCGCCTATGGCCACACGCTGCTGCAGGCCATCGATGCCGCAGAGCACGGCGGCCACGGCCGCCTGAGGCGCTTTGCCACACAGTGCGCAAGCGGCCAGTTTGCCCATTGGGAGGATGCCCGCCTCGCACTTGAGCGAAGCGAAAGCCGCGGCATCTATTGGGCCATAATAGTCTTCATCACGGCTCTGCTCGCCGCCCTGTGGCATCTAAACAGCTGACACACCCATACGGCCACACAACACACAGCGGGGGCCGTGCCACAACAGGCACGGCCCCCGCATCTTTTATGGTTATATCAGAGCGACAGCTTATACTACTTCACTATCACTTTGGTTGCTTTACTGCCCTGAACGCGCACATACACGCCAGGCTCAAGACGGTCGGCAGGTATTCTCATACCCTGAATGTTGAACCACTCAACCGGCGCGTCGTCGGCATCGATATTATTAACGCCCGTCACGTCGTAGCTATACACGGGCGAAGGCATCGACTCGCCGCGGTCGTACACGGCAGTCACCACATAGCTTGTGGTGGTGGCGCCTGCACTGCGCTGCAGCTCGGTGTCGGTAAACTCACAGTCGGTCACCACATCGGAGTTGATCTTCTCGCCATTGCGGTACACATTGTATCCAACTACTGTCATCTTGGCTGGAGTGCCCTTGCCGGTGTAGGTAACATCGTCGATAAAGCACATCCAGTTGCCAGTGCCGTGGCTGCGCAGAGCAAAATACTTGGCGCCCTGAGGCAGTTCGTATTCATACTGGTTCCACTTGTTGGGCAGACCGGTGTTGTCGCCAAGCGACTTGAAACTTGTGCGAGCGGTGTCGGTGGTCGAATACAGCACCTCGAGGTTCTCCTTGAGATAAGAGCTGTAGCTCTTGGCATAGAACGAAATCAGCTGCGGGCCGCCATACAGCTCGGGCGACACAGCCCAGTCGTCCGACTTCACGTTTTCGTAGTAGCAGGCCATGGTGGAGAGATGCTTCACACCCGAGTGCGACGCATAGGCCTGGGGGTTCTTAGAGTTGGCAAACACCGTCTGGTCATACTCCATCACAAAGAACGACTGCAGCGAGCCAAGTTCCACATTGGGCATGGTGACGCCTGTGATGCCCATCACCGGCGACTTGTCGTAGTCGATAAACGTCCAGTTGCCATAAGTGTGGGCCCACGACTCAGCGCCCTCAAAGTCCTCAAGGGTCTCATCGGGAGCCGCCTTTGCCAGGTCGGGGGCGGTCCACCTCAGAGCCACGCCGTCGGCGCCCTTGCTGCCAGTGAGGGTCTCCACAATCGGGAAGTTGGGCATCACTGTGCTCACATTGGCCTCGGCGCGGTTGTCGGCAGTCTCGGCGTCGCCGTCGCAAATCACCTCGGCCACATACTTGTTGTTCTTCACGCCAACCACCGAAGGGCTGACGGTGAACTCATACAGGCGCGACTCACCGGCGGCAAGAGCCTTGCAATTAAGGTCGTCCATCTCATCACCGTTTTGAGTCAGGCGCAGACGCCAAGCGTCGACATTGGCGGCGCCAGTGTTCTCCACGCGCACTCCAATTTTAAACTCTGCGTTGGCGCGGCAGTGGGCGGGAGCGGTCATCTCGGTTATTGTAAGATTTTTGTCGGTGCGTGAATACACCTTTATCTGGTCGATAACCATGTTGCGGTAGTTCTTGGCGGTGCCCACAAACATAAAGTAAACGTCCTTGCCGCCAAACGCATCAAGGCCAATCACCACCTTGTTCCAGCCAACTTCGGGCAGCTCGCCGGGCACAATGTGCTTGAGCAGCGTCTGGCCGTCTGCCGTCATAGCATAGATGTCGAGTTCGCTAAGGTCTTTAAGGCCGTCGGAATTGAGCAGATTGTCGACATAAACCGACAGCGTGGGATTTTTGACCCCAGCCAAGGCGATTTTGCCTGTCTCGATGCTGGCCGAGGCATTCACGTTGTCGCCGCGGAAGTAGAGGTAACCGCCATCGCCGTCGGCCGAAGAGATGTCGCTGTACAGGCCATCCACGCCCACTTGCCACGAGCCTGTGGGATTGATGGTCTTGAGCCCGAATATCGATGAAGTCTTGCCTTCGGCAACCGACTCGGTGAAGGGCACGGCATAGGGTGTGCCCACAGGAATCATGTTGCTGTAGTTGCTCTCCGACTCCATGTCGCCCGACACAGCCTTCACATAGTAGTAGACAAACGTCTGCTCCTTATCGGCAGCCACAGCCTGATGCGTGTAGCTTGTGCCAGTAATGCCAGTGGCCACAACTTTTTCTTCATCGTCGAGAATGGTGTAGGTCACATCGCCGGCGCTGAATTTGTGGCCGTCCACGTCTTCGTCTACGGCACTCCAAGTGATGCCCACCTCACCCACATTGCCGGTCTCGGCTATTTTCACAGTTTCGGGCTTCTTTGGCGTGCTGTTGCCTATCTTCACAGTGGTCTCGGCAGGAGTGCCGGCGCCAAATTCGCTGTATGCCACCACCTTGTAGGTGTAGCTGCCGTTTTGTGCCACAGTGTCGGTATAGGTGAGTTCGGCCCCAGGAGTCGGGTTGTCAAACACCTTTATCGCACTGTCGGCACGCAGCACCTCTACCTTCGAAATGCTCTCAAGGGCTGAGCCGTCGCTGTTTTTGGTGGGGCAGGTGAATGTGATTGTGGCGGTCTTTGCTCCATTGGAAGCGGGAGTCACCGCCAGATTCTGCGGAGCTGCCGGTGTGGCTGTGCTCACGCCATGCTCAATCTCGATGTTGTCGAGGTTGAGTCCATATTTGTTGGCCTCGCTGATTCCGTGGAAACCTATGTAGTACACACCATCGGCATCGGCAGTGAGGCGCACGCTCACGTGCTTGGGGGAGTTCACGGTGTAGGCAAGCAGGGTGTCGGGCTCCAGAAGCACATGCTGCATGGCCTCGGCAGTGGCAGCTGAGCCGTATTTCACCTCTACCACCTCGGCATTGCGCTGGTTGGTGCCCCACACGTCAAACGAAATCTTGTACGACTTGTTTTTCTCCAACTTCACTGGCGGGGTCACAACCCAGTCGTCAGTCTTCTTTTTGCTGTTGTAGCGCACACGCAGGTATCCGCCTTTTTGCCACTCCCACATGTAGCCGTCATTGTTGGCGTCGATTATGGTGTAGCCCTGAACCGTACCGCTGATGTCGAACGTCTGCAAGTAGGGCGGCACAATTTTGCCAATGACCACCATGTTGGTCTTGGCCGCGGCCGATGCCATTCCGTCGAAGTTGGCCTCCACGGTGTAGTAGTAGCCTGTGAGGTTGGCCGGCTCGGCTACATTGTCGACCAGCGCCGTGTCGGCGGTTGCGCTTGCCACCACCACCGAGTCGGGGAAGCGGGTAACCTTATATGTCACCTTGCTGGGGTCGAAATATCCGCCAGTGGCGGTCTCCGACACTCGGGTCCAGCTCACGTTGAAACTGTTGCCGTTGCGTTCAAGCTTTGCCGTAGGGGCCTTGGGCACGCCCGAGCCAATATAGGCTTCGGCCTTAACCTTGCTGCTGCGGCCGGCGGTGTTGGAGGCTACCACAGCCACCGAATAAGTGCCCGGAGCCGGCACGGTGAGGGGCACCGACACTTTTTGGCCGTAGCTCATGGTGCCAGTGGCAAACTCGTTGCCGTTTAGCGTAATGGTGTATCCCAGCGAGCCAGTGCCGGCAGTGCCGCCGTTGGTGGCAGTGGGCGCGGTGAAGTCGATGGTGCCCGTCAGCGAATTGTCGACAAAATTAAGTCCCAGTCCCGTAACGGGGGCTGGGGCTTCGGGGTTGAGAGGGGTGGGGATGTAGAGGCCGGTGATTTCTTCGCCGTTGGCATACTGAAGCAGTATGGTGGTAGAGGCGTCGGAAGTGTTTATCTCTACCAGATACGAGTTATTGTGTGCGTCCGAAATCATAATACATCTTGTTGGTGGTGGGGTCGATGGTGGCCGACGAAGAGTATTTGGGCGTCAGGCCTGTGCTGCCTATCACCGTGGTGTTGCCAGTCTCTTTGTCGACTTTCACAAGATTGCCGTCGATTTGCACGCCATATATCACGCCATTCTTGTCGATGGCTATGGCATTCAGCCTGTTAAAGTTGGCCTTGACCACCGTGCGCTTCATAGTGGCATAGTCGATGTAGCCAAACACATAGCTCATGCAATCGTCGCTCATGAAGCAGCCATACACGCGGCCTGTGACCGGGTCGTAGGCCACATCGTCGGCAATGAGGCCGGCGTCTTCGTTGGTGCGCGACTCAATCAGGTCCCACGTGTCGGCATCATAGCTGTTGACCTTCACCTTATATTTGTTGAATCCATAGGGCGAGCCGGCCACGGCGTAATACACACCGTCGACACACACGCCTCCGTTGGTGGCGTCGACGTTAGTCTGCAGCTGTTTGAACTCGCCGCCTTCGGTGGTGGCGATTTCATACATGCCATAAGACTTCAACGTTTTTGAATAGATTACGTTGCCTATCAGTTTTGGCATTGCCGTGCTGTCGGCAGCCGCCCTGCGCACGCGCGACTTTGCGCCTCGCGAACTCTGGGTAACTAACTTTGTGAACTTCTGCGGCAATTCGCCGCTCTTCACAACGGGTGGCGACACATAGTGCGCATCCCTTGGCTGGGCGGCAGTGACGTCGGCTCCCGTTTGAACCTTTGCGTTTTTGACGGGGGCGTCAGCAGTCTGCGCCTCCATGGCCATGGAGCACAGCGCGCATAGCACCGCCATAAAAACGAAACGTGAGAATTTTCTCATTAAGCTAAACATTTTTTTGTGGTGACTGCTGAGCGCTCACAGCAGCAGCCGTGTAAACACTAACTATGATTACAAGCGCTGTCCGTTGATGCATAACGCACGCACTACATTGCCATGCACCGCCAGATAATCGTTACAAATTTAATATAAATTACAAAAAAAATCTACGCCTTTATCGCGTAACTTACAATTCTATCAGCAAAAAACTATTGCAATGCCATTTTGCCGCACAAAATGCCACAATTGCGTTGTTGAGCATATGCATTTTTAGCTTTTTGCTTAAATTGAGCACATTATAATGTCAAAAAATAGTTCTTACCCACGAAAGTGCATTAATTCTTCATATAAATCGTTTAGTTTTGAATTATTTTGTTAATTTTGCAACACAATAATTTCTTTTCTCGAAAGCAAAAATTCACAATCCGCTTTCGAAGCCATAAAGTGCTATAACAACAAACGAAAACCAAAAATATAAGTTAAAACGATGAACAAACTAAGCACCCTGCTCGTGAGCCTTGCGCTGCCAGCTACGGCACTGGCGCAAGTGCAGCAAGTTCCCTACAGTAGCGAACTGCACGACGATGCCTCGTGGACCACTATCAATGTGGAGCCCAACTCCAAGACGTGGGTAAGCGAGACAAGTAGCTCGACCTACAAAGCCGCCGACGGCGCTGCCGGTGGAGTGAAGTACACCTACGACCGCACATATGCGGCCAACGACTGGTATGTGTCGCCTGCCGTCCATCTTGTGGCCGGCAAGGAATATAAAATGAAGCTGTGGAGCAAGACCAGCTCGAGCAAGGAAAACTATGCTGTGGTGCTTGCCGCCGGCAACACAGCCTCGGTGCTCTCGGGTGGCAAGCGGCTGCTCGACAAAAACAACTATTCCAACTCCACTTGGGTGAAAGATGCGGTGACTTTCACCGTTGACTCAACGGGTGACTACAACTTTGCCCTGTATTGCTACAGCGTGGCCGACCGCTACAATGTGTACTGCACCAAGTTTTGGGTGGGCGAGAACATCCTGACACCCGCCGCCGTTACAGGCCTCTCGGCCACCGAAGGAGAAAACAACGCCCTGACCGTGGCCCTTAAATGGACACTGCCCACCACCGACGACGACGGAGCAGCGCTGCCCGAGGGCAAGGCCATAACCGGAATAAGGGTGTATCGCGACGGAAAGCTGGCGGCCACACTCGACGGCTCGGCCACCACATTCACCGACGATGCCGCCAACGGCCTCACGGCCGGCTTCCACACCTATGCCGTTGAAGCCTTGATTGGCGACGCCGTGAGCGCGCAAGCCACCGTCAGAACAAAATACGTGGGCCCCGTAGAGGCTCAAGCAATTCCCTGGGAAAGCGACTTCAGCACCCAAGACGCTTTCGACGCCCTGTGGACCGTGGTGAAGGGCGAGAAGAGCGGTGCCAGCGCATCGTGGTCGTTCTACAGCAGCAGCTACAGCGGCAACGCCGCCAAGCTGTATGTGGGCAGCGGCAAGACCGAAGACGACTGGCTCATCACACCGCCGCTCAAGTTTGAAAAGGCCGGAGCCTACAAGGTGACCATCAACGCCCGCTACGGCTCGTCGAAGACCAACTTCCAAGTGTGTCTGGGCAAGGGCAAGACGGCAGCCGACTTCACCACCGTGATCGACTCCATCACCACGATGCCCTACACCGCCACCGACTACCCGATGCTGTTTGAGGTGCCTGAGGCCGGAACATACTACATAGGCCTGCACGCCGCCACGGCGAGCAGTTCCTACAGCACATATTACGTCAGCTCGGTGAAGGTGGCCGAAGAGGTGGTGACCCCGCAACAAGTGGCCGACCCCGCCGCCACCATCAACGGCAACACCATTAAGGTTACCTGGACCAACCCCAGCAAGAACGTGATTGGCAAAGACCTGCCAAGCCTCACCAAGGCTGAAGTGTACCGCGACGGCCAGCTGAAAGCCACCATTGCCAACCCCACTCCGGGAAGCAAGGGCGAATGGACCGATGAGGCTCCCGTCAACGGCATCAACACCTATTGGGTGATTGCCTACAACGAAAACGGCGCCGCTCAGGGCGACACCGTGAAGGCTGCCAGCAAGTGGTTTGGCGACCCCACGCAGACGCTGCCCTACAGCTACGACTTCAAGGACGCCAAACTGTTTGGCCTCTACACCGCAGTTGACCAAAACAACGATGGCTACACCTGGGCATACAAGAGCCAGGCCGCACAGCTGCTTAAGAGCAGCGATGACTACTCAAAAGCCGACGACTACCTGCTGACACCCCCATTCAACCTTGAACCAGGCTACTACAAGCTCAGCTTCAAGGCCAACGGACCGCGCTACAGCTCGCTGAGCAGCGGCATAGTGGCCGACGCCGCCAACCCCAAGGGCACATTCGCCGGCGGGCAGAAGGTGACCACCATGGCCTATGCAGCCGCTGCAAGCAATGTGATTAAGGTTGACACCGCGGGCACATATCACTTCGCATGGTATTGCAACGAGTCGTTTGCCAAGACCGACGCCAACATGGCCGTGAGCGACATCAGCATCGAAAAGGTGACAGTGGTTCCCGGAGTGGCCACCAACCTCAAAGTGACTCCCGACCCCAATATGCTGCTCAAAGCCACATTTGAGTGGACCAACCCCACTGGCACCAACGTTGAGGGCGTGGCCGCCGACAATCTTGTGAAGGCAGTGATTCTGCGCAACGGCGTGGCCATCGACAGCGTCACCACAGGCCTCAAGCCTGGTGAGACTTCTCAATATGCCGATACCAGCGTGCCCGAAGCCGGCATCTACACTTACTCGGTGGAAATCTACAACGCAGCCGGCAAGAGCCAGAGCAAAGCCCCATCGGTGGAAAGCGAGTGGATTGGCGCAGGCAAGAACGTGCCCTACACCGCCGACTATGCCGAGTGGAGCATATTCAATGTGAACAACGACAAGAACACCTGGGGCGACGAAATCACCTGGAACCGCAACAGCGACAACTCGAAGGTGTATATCGTGTCGAACAACAACACACCCGACGACTGGGCCATAGGTCCGCGCATCAACTTTGTTGAGGGCAACACCTACATCATCACCGTGAAGTCGTGGACCGGCATGGACGGCGAGCCGCCCTACACCTGGAACCTCGCCTATGGCAGCGCTCCCAAGCCCGAGAGCATGACCGGCACACTCAAGGCAATCACCACCACAGTGAAAAACGCCGCCGATGCGCAGACCGACACCATTGTGGTGAAGGCCGTACTCGAGCTGCCCACAACCCAAGACGCCTCTGAAGCCGACCTCGTGATTATGGCCGGCGTGCGCACCATTGGCTACCATGCCGTGAACAAGGGCGCCGTGCAGATTGGCGAAATGACCGTCACCGAAAAGCGCAAACCCTCTACGGGCATTAGCAGCGTTGAGCAGGCCTGCGCCGTGACCTATGCAGCAGGCGTGGCCACATTTGCAACCACCGCCCAAAACGTAGTGGTGGCCGACCTGAGCGGCAAGGTGGTGGCCAAGGCCACCAATGCCCACAGCATCAGCCTCAACGACCTCAACGCAGGTGTGTATGTAATCACAGCCAAAATTGGCGGAAAGCGTGTGGTGTGCAAAGTGATAAAGTGAGCATGACCCACGCAAGGCATTAATATCTTCATGGCGGAGATTGCCGGGGAGCAAATTCAACCTCGGCAATCTCCGCTTTTTTCATAAATCTTCAATTTTTAGGTAAATGAGAATTTTCTTAAGCGTGATTGCGGCACTGGCGGCGATAGTCCCCGCCACGGCCGGCAGCGGTCCCAAGGCAGCCAGGCAGCTGCCAGCGGCACGCATGGCCGCACAGGCCAGGGCAGCCCGGCCGGCTGCGTCGCGGTTGGCAAGCCACCGCCCCGACGCAAGTTTCGAGGCCACCGCGCCACAGCCGGCAGCCACCTCCCTGCGCGTG
>CALBLR010000493.1 GCA_937896015.1 uncultured Prevotellaceae bacterium
TCGAGTGGTTGAAGAGGCACGCCTGGAAAGCGTGTAAACGTCAAAAGCGTTTCGCGAGTTCGAATCTCGCTCACTCCGCACAAAGCGCGCGCTAACTCGCCACACACGGGTTTAGCGCGCGCATTTGTTTTTTTAGTAATGCAACTTTAGCAAAAGCATGATGACAAGACTTATTACAGCCATAATTGCCGCAGCCGCAACGCTGGCCATGCAGGCCGCAACGGTGAGCAACGCCTTTTTCAGCCTCACCACGCCCGACGACAGCTGGGCAGTGAGCGCCGACAACTCGATGCGCTCGATAGGGGCGCGCGTGCTGCTGCAGCGCAGCGGCAGCGGCGGCATCAGCGAGCTGGCGCGCATCGATGTGATCGACGCGCCATTCGACCCCGAGGCCTACCTGCAGAGCCAGGCGGTGCAGCGCCGCGACCCGTTTTGCCGCGAGGCGGTGGAGGTGGGAGCGGTGACCGACACCACATTTGCACTGCTGCCGGCCAAGCGGGTGCGGTTCGCAAAAGTGAGCCGCGGAGTGCGCTATGAGTGCGAGGCGGTGGCACTCAACGCCGGGTTCTGCACCATGTATGTGGTGAGCGGCCGCCGCAGCGGCCTGCCCAACGTGGTGGGAGCAGTGGCAGGCAGCCTGCGCTGGCTGTGCCCCACAGCTCCGCTCAGCGGCACCGCGGCCATTGTGAAGGCGGCTAAAACAGCCCTGGCAAAGCACAACATGCACATTGCCGACAATGAGTATCTGACCCATGTCGAACTCACCGACTCGCAGACGCTTGAGCTGGAGGTGATGATTCCATACCTCACCAAGGAGAGCGTGAACGTGACGGCATTTGTGCAGCAAATGCGCGAGCGTTGGTTCAAAACCCTCAACGGGTCGTACAGGCTCAACCTGCTGATTCGCGCCGCTGCCGACGAGCGCAAGCAGCTGCGCTACGTCTACACCGACAACCGCGGCGGCGAAATAGGCACCATGCTCATCTACCCGCAGGAATACGAGGCTGCCGTGGCCGCCATCAAGCAGAAACAACGATGAAAGGAGAAACAAAAATATGGTGAAAGTTAACGACATAGTGCGCTTCCTCAACGATGTGGGAGGCGGCAAAGTGACAAAAATCGAAGGCAACACAGCCTATGTGGAAGACGGCGACGGGTTTGAACGCCCCGTGCCCACGCGCGAGCTGGTGGTGGTCAGCGCCGCCGCCAGCAAGCCAAGTGCCTACGAGCGTCCAGTGAAAGTGAAGAGCAAACTCGTGGAGCCCGACAAGCCGGCAGTAGCCAAGCCGCAGCTGGTGCAGGCCGAAGAGCCTGTGATTGAGACCAAAGGCGGCGACGTGCTCAACATTGTGCTGGCCTATGAGGCCCGCGAGCTGAAGCATCTGAGCACCACCACTTTCTATGCCACGCTGGTGAACGACAGCAACTACTTCCTGTATGCCACCTATATGAGCCGCGGCGACGACGACACCGAGTGGACCACCCGGTGGGCCGGTGTGGTGGAGCCCAACTTCCAACTCGAGCTGGAAGAGTTTGGCCACGACGACCTGAACTCACTCACCCACGTGGCCGTGCAATATGTGGCATTCAAGCAGCAGCGCGGCTTCAAGCTGAAAAATCCCGCCCTGGTGGAGCAAAGGCTCGATGTGACCAAGTTCTACAAGCTGCACAGCTTTCACGACAACGAATACTTCGACGTGCCGGTGATAGCCCTCACCATCACGCGCAACGACCTGCCCGCGCGCCAGCTCACCATCGACAGCAGCGAGCTGGAGCGCGCCATGCGCGGCAAGCGCGCCGACGACGAGCGGCCCAAGGCCCAGCCCGTGAAGCGCCACCAGCGCCGCGATCCCAGCAGCGGCAACATTGTGGTTGACCTGCACATAAGCGAACTGCTCGACGACACCACAGGAATGAACCACACCGACATGCTCAACTACCAACTGAGCAAATTCCGTGAGGCCATGGACGAGAACATCAACCACCCCGGGCAGCGCATAGTGTTCATTCACGGCAAGGGCGAGGGGGTGCTGCGCCACGCGCTGCTGCAAGACCTCAAGCGCCGCTATCCGCGGTGCCTTGCCCAGGACGCAAGCTTCCGCGAATACGGCTTCGGAGCCACGCAAGTGACCATTCACAAATAACACAGAACGCGGCATGATATTCTGGTTTTCAGGCACAGGCAACAGCCTTTGGGCGGCGCGGCAGCTGGCTCGGCTCACTGCCGACGGCCGCATTGTGGCCATGGCGCAGTGCCCCGCCGGCAGCGGCTGCCGCTTCGGCCTTGCCAAGGGCGAGGCGGTAGGCTTTGTGTTTCCCACCTACTCATGGGGGCTGCCGCCGGTGGTGGGCGCATTCATCAGCCGGCTGCAGCTCGACGGCTACACACCCGATGGCAACCACTGCTATGCCGTGGTGACCTGCGGCGACGATGTGGGCCTTACCGACCACATTCTGCGCCGGCGGCTGTCGCGGGCGGGAGTGCGGCTCGACGCCGCCTACTCGCTGACGATGCCCAACAACTATGTGTGCCTGCCAGGCTTCGACACAGACCCCGCCGCGCTCGAAGCCAGCAAGCTCGGCTCGGCCCACAGCCACATTGCCGCCATAGCCCAAAGCATTGGGCAGCGCAGGCAGGTGACAGAAGTGACGCGCGGCAGCATGGCATGGCTCAAGTCGAGGGTGCTCAACCCCCTCTTCGGCCTTGCGCTGATGAGCCCAAGGCCATTCCACTCGTTGCAAAGCCGCTGCACCGGCTGCGGCAAGTGCGCCAGAGTGTGTCCGCTGGGCAACATCAGCCTCAGCGGCGGCCGTCCGCAGTGGGACAGCCGCTGCACCATGTGCCTGGCCTGCTATCACAGTTGCCCGGCTCATGCCGTGCACTATGGCAGGGCCACGCTACACAAAGGCCAGTACCAGTGCCCGCTGTGAACGCCGCCACACAAGCAGCGCATTTTTAAGCATTAATTTCAATTTGCCGCCATTTTGCACTAACTTTGCAACATATATAAACAACAAGACAACTTTAAGGACTATGAATTTAGTTGACAGATTTCTCAAGTATGTGAAGTTCGACACCCAGAGCGACGAACTCACCAACCTCACGCCATCCACCCCCGGCCAGATGGTGTTTGCCAAAGAGTTATATAAAGAGCTGACCGAGATGGGACTGAGCAACGTGTCGCTTGACGACAACGGCTACCTCTTTGCCACCCTGCCCAGCAACTGCGACCACAAGGTGCCCACCATTGGCTTCATTGCCCACATGGACACCGCGCCCGACATGAGCGGCCATGACGTGAAGCCGCGCATTGTGGACTACAAGGGCGGCAGCGTGACCCTCAACGAGCAGCAGGGTATAGCGCTCAGCCCCGAGCAGTTTCCCGAGCTCAACGACTTTGTGGGACAGCAAATCATAGTCACCGACGGCACCACGCTGCTCGGCGCCGACGACAAGGCCGGCATTGCCGAGATAATAAGCGCTGTGGAGTGGTTTCAGCAGCACCCCGAAGTGAAGCACGGCGACATCCGCATCGGCTTCAACCCCGACGAGGAGATTGGCCTGGGCGCGCACCACTTCGATGTCGACAAGTTTGGCGCCGACTGGGCCTACACCATGGACGGCGGCGCCGAGGGCGAGCTGGAATATGAGAACTTCAATGCCGCCGTGGCCAAGGTCACCTTCAAGGGACTTAACGTGCACCCAGGGGCTGCCAAGCACAAAATGCTTAACTCGCTGCGCGTGGCCAACCAGTTTGCCATTATGCTGCCGCGCTGGGAGACTCCCGAGCACACCGAAGGCTACGAGGGCTTCTACCACCTGATAGGCTGGGAGGGCACTGTGGAAAAGACCACGCTCACCTACATAATCCGCGACCACGACCGCGCACGCTTCGAGAGCCGCAAGCGCGAGCTTGAGCACCTGTGCCACAAAATCAACTGCGAGTTCCCCGGCTGCGCCACAATCGAGCTCAAGGACCAGTACTACAACATGCGCGAAAAGATTGAGCCAGTGATGCACATCATCGATGTGGCCAAGCTGGCAATGCAGAACGCCGGCGTCAAGCCAAAGGTGCAGCCCATTCGCGGCGGAACCGACGGCGCGCAGCTGTCGTTCAAGGGCCTGCCCTGCCCCAACATCTTTGCTGGCGGCATGAACATGCACGGCCGCTATGAGTATGTGTCGATCCAGGCAATGGAAAAGGCCATGCGCACAGTGGTGGAGATTTGCAAGATTGTAGCAGCCGAGAAATAAGGCGACAACGATAACGGGGCGGCCATACACGCATCGCAGTGCGCGCTTGGCCGCTTTTTTGTTTCAACTTTCATTCAAAAAAATCTTTCTCTTTTATGTCGGTAATACGCGTGATAGCGGCCATACTGTTTCCGCCGCTTGCAGTGATCGACCGCGGATGCGGCTCGCTGCTGATAGTGGCGCTGCTCACCCTGTGCGGCTGGGTGCCGGGGGTGATAGGCGCACTCGTGATTTTAAACAAGCGCTAAAACAAAGTGGGCATGGTGGAAATTCAATATGTGAGCGACCTGCATCTGGAGCACACAGCCAACTCGCTGTGGCTGCGGCAGCACCCGCTCGTGGCCAAAGGGCAGATAATGGTGATGGCGGGCGACGTGACCGTGCTTGGCGACGCTGAGCAGGCACGCCACCCGCTGCTCGACTGGTGCGCCAGCCACTTTGAGCTGACGCTGATAGTGCCGGGCAACCACGAGTTTTATGGCGGCGTGGATGTGGAGCAAGCCCTGCAGGGCATGGATGTGGAGCTGCGCCCCGGGGTGCGCTGCGTGTGCAACCGCGCAGTCATCTTTCACGGGGTGGAACTGCTGCCCACCACGCTGTGGACGCCCATTGCCGAGGCCGACC
>CALBLR010000494.1 GCA_937896015.1 uncultured Prevotellaceae bacterium
GCCGTCGGACTTCTTGCGGAAGAAGTGGTAGGCCCCCACCTTCAGCCCAGAGCGGCGCGCAGCCCTGACGCGCTGTGCAAACGACGGGTCGCGGTAGCCCTCACCCTCGCTGGCCTTGGCTATCACAAAGCTGATGCCGTCGGCCTTGACGCGGTCGAAGTCGATGCGGCCGTTGTGGTTGCTCACATCGATGCCTATCACCGGATACACCGTGCGGTTGATTTTAACCCGCGGGTGAATTATGTGGCGGCGCTCGACATACAGCAGCACGCACACCGCAGCCATAGCCACGGCGCCCACCCACAGCAGCGCGCGCCTAAGCCGCGCCGCACGCGAGCCTGCCCTGTTATGCCTTTTGCCTGCCGCCATGCAAAGCTACGGTTAAAACATCGGGAACGACACCGCCGGGTTGTCATACTTCTGCTCGAAATCGGCCTGAGTGCCGGCAAGCATCATAATGCCTTGGATTACCGACAAAATGGCCGGAATCACAGCCACCGTGCCGCACGACAGCAGCGACACGAGCAGGAACACAAGTCCCGGCGTGGTTTTGCCCAAATAAAAGTAGTGAATGCCCAAGCTGCCAAGGAATATGGCCAGCAGACCGGCCACGCCGCGGCTTTTGCCCGAGCGTCCGGGGGTGAAGATGTCGTTGGCAGGGGCTGCCGGGGGCACTTGCCGGCCATAGGGCTGCGAGCCGTAAGCAGTCTGAAATGTGTTGCCGCAGTAGGGGCAGCGCACACTTGGCTGCTGCCCGGCCGTGGTGAACTCACTTTTGCAGTTGGGGCATTGATACTTATACATAGTGGTCGTTGCGTTTGTTTTATTAATCTGCTAAGGTAGTAAAAAAACTCATATCAGCCCCATTCATTGCACCGATTTATTGGCGCCTGGCAAAAAAGTTTGCGTTTTCGGCTTAATTGGCTACCTTTGCAGCATCGGAACACCAGGCATCGATTCAAAGTGAAAGCCGCAACCATCATACCACTAATGGCAGTCATTGCGCTGCTGCTGGCCCCGCAGGCTGCGGAGGCCAAGGGCCATCGTCCATATACAGCAGCGCCTGCCAAAGAGGGTGAAGTGCCTCAAGTGAGGCTCGACGACTGGCGCACGCTGAACTACGACAGCATACGCCTGCGCCCAGGCATTATGTTTATGCCTCTAATATTCAACCAGCTGCAGCAATTCACTGCCGACAGCGTGGCCGCACCGGCAGCGCAGCCAAAACGCCACGAGCCGCTCAACGGCCACTCGCAATGGCTCGACTCGGTGGCGGCAAGCCGCACGGCAGACGCTCGCACGCGCTATGAGGTGATGATTAGCCACCCGCAG
>CALBLR010000495.1 GCA_937896015.1 uncultured Prevotellaceae bacterium
ATCCACCGCATACTTGCGTATGCTGCTCATCGACCCGCTGCGGTCAAGAATGATGAGGTTGTAGTTTGTAATCACTTTTTTTCCTGCGGCCTCGTGGCCTGCTGCTGTGTTGCTGTTTTCATTCATTTCCGTTGTGTTTTTAATTTAGACTTAAAGTTAACTAAGACTGGTCGTCAATAGTTTTTATGATGTTCACGGTGCAAAGTTACGCAGTCCATCACCCGACGTGTGTTTTTTGCAACCTTGCAAAGGCCTGTGTTTTGGTTTTTATGCAAATAACGTGCCAAAATGGCATAATGTTGTGCGAGGTGAGAATAAAATATAAAAATTATATGCTAACTTTGTAATAATCATAAATTGAAGCGAACATACACTTGAAAATGAATAAATTATTGCGTCTTGCGGCTCTTGCTGCGATGGTCACCCTGGGCATGTGCTCTGCAATGGCCACTGACTACTACGCCCGCCGAATCACCGAAATCATTCCGAAGCCGGCTGTCTGCGACATCGACACCGCCGCACCGCCATTTGAGTTGTCGCGCTCCACAGTGGTCTATTATGCCGGGAACGGAGCAGGCACGAGTGCGCGCTACCTGGCCGACTACACGTCGCGCTACTTGGGCCTGCCCGTTGCCACAGTGCGAAAATCACCGATGAAACCGTGCATTTCTCTCATCAATCGCAATAACCACGGCACCCCAGGCGGCTATTCGCTCACCATCGACCCCACTATCGGGGCCGTGGTTGACGGCAACGACGAGCAGGGCGTGTTCTATGGCGTGCAGACTCTCATTCAGTTGCTTCCCACCCGCGCTGGTGTGGTGCCCTTGCTGCCGGCTGCGAGAATCATCGACCACCCGCGTTTTGCCTATCGCGGAATGCACCTCGATGTGGTGCGCCACTTCTTTCCCGTGGAGTTTGTGAAGCGCTACATCGACTGGCTTGCGCTGCACAAGATGAACTATTTCCACTGGCACCTCACCGACGACCAGGGCTGGCGCATTGAGCTAAAGAGCCACCCCGAGCTCACAGCCCGTGCCTCGCAGCGCGCCGGCGAAATCGAGGGCGTGTTTCCCGGCCGCTACCGGCCGCTGCCCTATGGCGGATACTACACCCAGCAGCAGATAAATGAAGTGGTTGACTATGCTGCCAGCCGCTATGTGACTGTGGTGCCCGAAATCGACGTGCCGGGTCACTGCATGGCGGTGCTTGCCGTGCACCCTGAGTTCAGCACCACGCCCCAGCTGCCCAAAGCCACGGCGCAGACGTGGGGCATATATAACCGGCAGAATAATGTGCTTGCCCCCACGCCCGAAGTGTTCAAATTCCTTTCCGATGTGTTCAATGAGGTGTGTGCCCTGTTTCCAGGCCAATACATCCACGCAGGCGGCGATGAGTGCGCCCCGCGGTGGTGGAAGGAAAGCGAGCAGACTCAGCAGTTTATAAAAAGTCACGGATTAATCGACGAAAACGGGCTTCAACGCTACTTCATGAACTACGTGAAACGCATAGTAAACTCGCACGGCAAGACCGTGATAGGATGGAACGGCGGCATAGAGCAGTGCGACAGCGCCGGCTCGGTGGTGATGAACTGGCATCACCGCTCGGGCGTGAGTGCGCAGAAGCTCACCCCTGGCCACCGCACCATCATTGCCCCTGGCCGCTGGTTCTACTTCGATTACATCGAAGATTCCACGCAGCAAATGGTGATGTCGGGCCGCCAGCAGCTGCTCACGGTGAAAATGGTGTATGACTTCAACATAGTGCCCGACTCGGCCACCGCCAGCCAGGCGCAGCTCATAATGGGCGCAGAGGGCTGCATGTGGACCGAGTATGCCCCTGCGCCGTGGAAGGTGGAGGCGCTGGTGTTTCCGCGCCTGGCCGCATTGTGCGAAAATGCGTGGAGCCAGCACCGCGACTGGGCCGACTTCAAGCGGCGGCTGGTGCGCCAAAGTGAACGCTACGACTTGTGGGGCATACGCTACAACCCCTCCGTGTTTACGGCTGAGCCCACCGGCCCTCGCTACCGCTGAACGGCATGCCACTGCATCTTTTTTGCCGCCATGCAGCATCAAATAATTAAGCGTTTGGCGGCCGGTTTTGCTTTTTTTAACGCCAAATCAAATCCCGTCACCGCACTTTATCGATAAATTTGCTACTTATATAGTATGTAACACAATTAGCCAATCAAGATGAAATCGATATTGCGACTTTTCACAATGACTGCTGTGGCTCTGGTGGCGCTGCTGTGCGCCACAGCGTGCGGCGGCCGCGGCGGTGAACTCGACAAGGCCATACGCACGGCCATGATAAGCGGCGACACCACCCGCAAGGCTTACGACGGCATTTGCCAACTCATCAAGGACAACCCCGACAAATATGCCGCCTATCTCACCGATGGCGGGCAGATAAATGCAGAGGCCCTTGCCAAAAAAGTGACTGAAGTCGGCCACAGCCTACGTCCGCCAGTCGACTGGGACATTACCCGTTATGGCGCCGCGAGCCTCTCTCTGACGGTGTATTTTGAGCGCAGCGGCTCGATGGTGCCCTACGACAGCCGCTCGGGCGGCGGCCAGCTGAAGGCGGCGGTCAACGACATTATCAATGCATTTCCCTCACATTCGGCTGTGAAAATCAACATTGTCAACGACAACATATATCCCTACAGCGGCACCGCCGACTCGTTTCTGCAAGACCGCGACATCTATGCCAGCACCGCCGGCACAGGCGATGCCAGCCACACCGACTTCAAGCTGATTTTTGACAAAATCATCAGCGCCCAGCCAGCCAACAATGTGAGCATACTGGTTACCGACATGATTTACTCGCCGGCCGACACCCGCAACGTGAGTGTGGAAAAGATTTTCAACGAAGAGCGAGGCGTGGCTGCCTCAGTATTCCGCAACCACAATGGCAAGTCGGTGATTGTCAATCAGCTGATGGGCGACTATGATGGCAAGTACTACCCCTACAATGGCCAGCCGTTTGACTACTGCGGCAAGCGCCCATTCTACCTGATAGTTATAGCAGATGCTTCGACCATCGACCAGATAGCCGCCGATCCAGCATATGCAG
>CALBLR010000496.1 GCA_937896015.1 uncultured Prevotellaceae bacterium
CACTGAAAACGGATGTCATTCCGATTTTCTTTCCTAATAATCCTGGCATTTCTCTTTTGTTTTAAATAATTCTTTAAATCACTTGTTTGATTAATTCTGTCAACTGTGTTGGTTTGTGCTTGCGGGGTGGTACTATACCTTGATTTCCACCTCCACACCGCTGGGGAGCTCGAGCTTCATCAGCGCGTCGACGGTCTTGCTTGTTGAGCTGTAGATGTCGATGAGGCGCTTGAATGATGAAAGCTGGAATTGCTCGCGCGACTTTTTGTTGACGAAAGTCGAACGGTTAACGGTGAAGATGCGCTTGTGGGTGGGCAGGGGTATGGGACCGCTGACCACTGCGCCTGTTGCCTTCACAGTTCTGACAATCTTCTCAGCTGACTTGTCAACCAAGTTGTGATCGTAAGATTTTAATTTGATTCTGATTTTTTGGCTCATATTTGTTTATATATAAATATATTATTTCAGTAAATCTACGCGTCCCTTGCACTCGCTGAGCACCTTCTCGGCAATCGACTTGCTAACCTCAGCATAGTGTGAGAACGACATTGTGCTTGTAGCGCGGCCCGAAGTGATGGTGCGCAGTGCGGTCACGTAGCCGAACATCTCGGCAAGCGGTGCGGTGGCCTTGATGATGCGGGCGCCGCTGCGGCTTGTCTCCATGCCCTCTACCTGGCCACGGCGCTTGTTCAGGTCGCCGATCACGTCGCCCATGCTCTCCTCGGGGGTTACGACCTCCACCTTCATGATGGGCTCCATGAGCACTGGGCCGGCCTGCTCGCAAGCCTTGCGGAATGCCTGCTGTGCGCACAGTTCGAATGAAAGCTGATCGGAGTCTACGGGGTGGAACGAGCCGTCGAGCACTGTGACCTTGAGCTGCTCCACGGGATAGCCGGCGAGCACGCCGTTCTTCATTGCCATCTGGAAGCCCTTCTGGATTGAGGGGATGAACTCCTTGGGGATGTCGCCGCCCTTAACCTCGTCGATGAACTCGAGGTTGCCCTCGTAGCCTTCCTCAACGGGCTCTACGCGGCAGATGATGTCGGCGAACTTACCGCGGCCACCGGTCTGCTTCTTGAACACCTCGCGGAGCTCAATGGGCTTGGTGATGGCCTCTTTGTAGGTAACTTGCGGACGGCCCTGGTTGCACTCAACCTTGAACTCACGGCGCAGACGGTCGATGATGATGTCGAGGTGAAGCTCGCCCATACCGCGGATAATGGTTTGGCCGGTCTCCTCGTTGCTCTCCACCTGGAATGTGGGGTCTTCTTCGGCCAGCTTCTGCAGGCCAACGTCGAGACGGTCGAGGTCTTTCTGAGTCTTAGGCTCTACGGCAACGCCGATCACAGGATCGGGGAAGTCCATAGCCTCGAGCACGATGGGGTGTGCCTCGTCGCACAGGGTGTCGCCGGTGCGCACATCCTTGAAGCCTACGCCTGCGCCGATGTCGCCGCAGCCGATGGTCTCCATCGGGTTCTGGCGGTTGCTGTGCATCTGGAACAGACGCGAGATGCGCTCCTTCTTGCCCGAGCGAGAGTTGAACACGTAGCTGCCGGCGTCGATCTTGCCAGAGTATACGCGGAAGAACACCAGTCGGCCCACATAGGGGTCGGTAGCGATCTTGAACACGAGGGCGCACATGGGATCCTCGAAGATGGGACGGCGCGACTCCTCCTTTTCGGGGTCGTCGTACGACTTACCCACGATCTCGGGAGTGTCCTCGGGGCTGGGCAGGTAGGCGCACACTGCATCGAGCAGGGGCTGCACGCCTTTGTTTTTGAACGACGAGCCGCACAGCATGGGCACAATCTCCATCTTCAGAGTGGCGGCACGCAGGGCGCGCTTGATTTCGTCGATGGTGATGGTCGAGGGGTCGTCGAAATATTTTGTCATCAGATCGTCGTCGAACTCGGCGATGCTCTCAAGCATCTTGTCGCGGTAGGTCTGGCACTCCTCGAGCATCTCTGCGGGAATGTCGTCGATCTCATACTCAGCGCCCATGGTCTCATCGTGCCAGTAGAGAGCCTTCATTGTGATCAGGTCAACGAGACCCTTGAAGCTCTCCTCTGCGCCGATAGGCAGCTGAATGGGGCAGGGATTTGCGCCCAGAATGTCGTGGATCTGGCGGGCAACCTCCAGGAAGTTGGCGCCCGAGCGGTCCATCTTGTTCACATAGGCGATGCGGGGCACATTGTATTTGTCGGCCTGGCGCCACACAGTCTCGCTTTGGGGCTCAACGCCGCCCACAGCGCAGAAAGTGGCCACGGCACCGTCGAGCACGCGGAGCGAGCGCTCCACCTCCACAGTGAAGTCAACGTGTCCCGGAGTGTCGATCAGGTTGATCTTGTACTTCTTGTCGTTGTACTTCCAGAATGCTGTGGTAGCGGCCGATGTGATAGTGATGCCGCGCTCCTGCTCCTGCTCCATCCAGTCCATGGTGG
>CALBLR010000497.1 GCA_937896015.1 uncultured Prevotellaceae bacterium
CGGCGGAAAGCTGTCTCAAGCTTTGCAATCACGTTGGGCTCAGCGTCAAACTCAATTAAAGTGTAAAAACCGGTAGATTTCTTCTGGATAGGGTAGGCCAGCTTGCGCAGACCCCAATTCTCCTCGTTGACGATGGCCGAGCCATTGTCGGTGAGGACTTTCTTGAATTTCTCTACCGCTTCCTTCATCTGAGGTTCAGACAAAACGGGAGTTAAAATGAAAACGGTTTCGTAGTGGTTCATAAAAACTTATAAATTAAATTATTACTATGATGCATTCAGAAAATGCGGTGCAAAGTTACGCACAATTTTTGAATTACGCAACACTCTGTGAGTCACTTGCTCACAAAATGTGTGCCCTTGCACTCGGTTGTGCTCACTCGGGAAAGGCATATCCCTGGGCGGCTATGAAGTCGCGCAGCAGGCGCGAGTAGGTGTCGCTGGTGCTTTGCGGATAGCGCACGTCGGTAAACACCTGTGCCAGCGATTGCTTGCCGTTGTCCTTCACAAACTGGCGGTTCACTTCCAGCCGTTCCTTTTCGGCATAGGCTGCGGTGATGTCGGCAGGGGTGTAGTCGCGGTATTTCTCGCTGTGCACTATTGCGCTCAGCGGCAGCCGTTCGGCCTTTATGGCGTCTTTGGCCTCGGGGCTGGGGTAGCCCACAGTGAGCGTCACCACGGGCACCACCATTTGCGGCAGCTCCAGCACCTGGGCTATTTGCTGCGCGTTGTAGGTGGTGGTGCCTATATAGCAGCAGCCCAAGCCGTTGAGCTCGGCTATGGTGTTGAACTGCTGGGCCACTATGGTGGCGTCGAGCATGGCCGACACCAGCGACTCAAAGTTGCGGAACCCTGGCTTGGCACCGCTCTGCACGCACCACTTCTCAAAGCGGTTGAAGTCGGCGCAGAATGTTAGCACCGCGGCCGCATCGGTCACCATGGGCTGGTTGAAGTGGCATGGGGCAAGGCGCCGCTTCATCTCGGGGCTGGTGGTCACCACCACGCTGTAGAGCTGCATGCCGCCCGTGGTGGGAGCGTTGGCGGCGGCCTCGATCATGTGGTTGAGCAGTTCGGGCTCAATGGGCTTGTCGCTGTATTGCCTCACCGTTTGCCGATGCTCGAAATATTCATCAATATTATTCATTTCGCTTTTCGTTTTTTGTAGTCGTGCCACAAATTTAATTAAAATATGTGCCATTCACAAGTGCCGGCGGCTTGCCGTTGCCGCTGCAATGCGCTAATTTTGTGCCATGCTACACGACAACACCATCTATTGTGCGCCGCTGCAGGGCTACACCGACGCCGCGTGGCGCAACGCACACCACCGCATTTTCGGCGGTGCGGACTGCTATCTGGGCCCGTTTATGCGCATCGACCGCGGCCAGGTGCGCCGCCGCGATGTGGCCGATGCCGCCCCCGATGCCAACACTGCTCCATTTGTGCCGCAAATCATAGCCAGCCCCCC
>CALBLR010000498.1 GCA_937896015.1 uncultured Prevotellaceae bacterium
TTTTTTGTAGTTGTTCCGTTGTGGTTTCGTTTGCTCTTTGGGCGCTGTGCCGCTGTCAGGCTTCGCCCTTGTGGGTGTTGTATCGCGCCTTGCTCTTGAGGTGGCGCGAGGCCAGGTCGTTCACCACGTCGCCTATGGTGAGGCCCTTGGCCGATAGCAGCACTATCAGGTGGTAGAGCAGGTCGCTGGCCTCATATATCATGCGGCCGTGGGTGCCGTTGGTGGCCTCAATCACCGTTTCCAGCGCCTCTTCGCCCACCTTTTGGGCCATGCGGTTGATGCCGCTGTTGAAGAGCGATGTGGTGTAGGAGCCTTCGGGCATCTCGCGGTGGCGGCGGTCGATGAACTCCTGCAGGTAGTCGAGGAAGCTCACGCCGGGGTCGTTGCTGTCGGCAAAGCAGGTGGCCGAGCCCGTGTGGCACACCGGGCCGTTGGGCACGGCCTGAATCAGCAGCGTGTCGTGGTCGCAGTCGTCGGTCATGCTCACCAAGTCCAGGTAGTGGCCGCTTTCCTCGCCTTTGGTCCACAGCTTGTTGCGCGTGCGGCTCCAGAATGTCACTTTTTTTGTGGCCAGGGTTTTGTCGTAGGCCTCACGGTTCATGAAGCCAAGCATTAGCACGTTTTTGGTGCGCGCGTCCTGCACAATGGCGGGTATGAGTCCGCCCATTTTGTTGAAGTCGAGTTCCATATTGCTTTTGAAGTTTTTTATAGTCGTCTTGTCATATGTCCTGCCGCACGGGAATGCCCTGCGCGGCCAGGTATTTCTTTAGCTCGGGTATGGCTATCTCGCCAAAGTGAAACACGCTTGCGGCCAGGGCGGCGTCGGCCATGCCGCGGGCAAACACGTCGCTGAAGTGGCTCATGGCGCCGCAGCCGCCCGAGGCAATCACCGGTATCGACAGCGAGTCGTGCAGCTGCCGCAGCGCGTGGCAGGCAAATCCATGCTTCACCCCGTCGTGGTCCATGCTGGTGAACAGAATTTCGCCAGCGCCGCGCTCCTGTGCCTCGCGCGCCCACTCCAGCAGGTGGCGGCTGGTGGGCTCGTGCCCGCCCTTCACATAGCACAGCCAGTCGTCGCCGCCGGGCAGCTGGCGCGCGTCGATGGCCACCACACACACTTGGCTGCCAAAGCGGTTGGCGATGTCGTCGATGAGTTGCGGGCGGCGCAGGGCCGACGAGTTAATCGAAATCTTGTCGGCGCCGGCGTTGAGCAGGCGGTCGACGTCGGCCACCGAGCCTATGCCGCCGCCCACGGTGAACGGGATGCTGATGCGCTCGGCCACGCGGCGCACGAGGCTCACAAAAGTGTCGCGGCCCTCGAGCGAGGCGGTGATGTCGAGATACACAAGCTCGTCGGCGCCCTCGTCGCTGTAGCGCTTGCCCAGCTCCACGGGGTCGCCCGCGTCTTTAAAGTTCACAAAGTTCACACCCTTCACGGTGGTGCCGTCCTTCACGTCGAGGCACGGAATTATGCGTTTTGCGAGCATTGGCGTTGGTAGTTAAAGTGTTTCAAATCTTCAAGGGTTATGCGCCCCTCATAAATGGCTTTGCCCACTATCACATCGGGCACGCCTGTGCGGTCGAGAGCCTCCACATCGGCCATGCAGCTCACGCCGCCGCTGGCGGTGAGGTGCAGCCCTGGCAGCTCGTCCAGCACCTGTGCATACAGTTCCACGGCCGGGCCCTGCAGCATGCCGTCTTTGTCGATGTCGGTGCTTATCACCTGCTTCACGCCCTTTTGCATGTATTGCCTGATGAATGGCACCAACTGCTCCTGGCTGTCGCTGAGCCAGCCGTTGGTGGATATGCGGCCGCCGCGCGAGTCGGCGCCCAGAATTATGCGCTCGCCGCCGTAGCGCGCCAGCCAGCCCTCGAACGTGGCGTGGCCGCTCACGGCTATGCTGCCGCCGGTCACCATCATGGCGCCGCACTCGAATGCTATGCGCAGGTCGTCGTCGCTCTTCAGGCCGCCGCCGAAGTCAATGGTCAGGCCCGTGTGCCCGGCCACGCGCTCCAGCACGCGCCAGTTAACTATGTGGCTCGACTTGGCTCCGTCGAGGTCCACCAGGTGCAGGCGCGTGCAGCCCGAGTCCTCAAAGGCACGCGCCACGTCCAGCGGCTGCTCGTTATACACCTTGCTCGTCTGGTAGTCGCCGCGGCTCAGGCGCACGCACTTGCCGTCGATTATGTCGATTGCGGGAATTATTTCTATCATAGCTCAATGAATTTACGCAATATGTCCTCGCCCACGCTGCCGCTCTTCTCGGGGTGGAACTGGGTGCCGTAGAAGTTGCCGCGGCGCAATGCGGCGCTGTAGGGCAGCAGATAGGTGGTGGCGGCAATGGTGAACCGCGACAGCGGCGCATAGTAGCTGTGCACGTAATACACGTGGCTGCCGTCGAGTGCGGGGTCAATCAGGCCGTTGGCCGCGTCGGTCACGCTGATGGTGTCCCAGCCCGTGTGCGGAATTTTGCACTCGGGGCGGCCGGCGTTGCTGAACCGGCGCACCTCCACATCGCTGAACACGCCCATGCAGCGCGCCTGGCCCTCCTCGCTGCCGCTGCACAGCAGCTGCATGCCTATGCATATGCCCAGCACGGGCTGCGTGAGGCCGGTTATCACCTCGTCGAGCTTGTGCTCGCGCAGGTAGGCCATGGCCGATGCCGCCTCGCCCACGCCTGGAAAAATCACCTTGTCGGCGCGGCGCAGCGCTTCGGGGTCGTCGGTCACAAGGGCCTCAACGCCTATGCGCTTCATGGCACACATCACCGAAAACACGTTGCCGGCATTGTATTTCACTATTGCTACGCTCATATATGTCTCTCAGAAAAAAATGTTTCTTTTGTAGTTATCCTTATAAAACTCCTATGTGGCCCGACTCGGGGTCGAGCTCATAGGCCACCGCGCGCTCGCCTATGCGGGCCGACTTGGGCATCAGCGTGTCTTTGCTCTCGCTTGGCTCAAGCAGGCAGCTCTCCGGCATCAGGCACAGCACGCCCGCCACATAGCGCGTGCAGGCCAGCTCGCCGTCGGCCTTGCGCAGGCCCAGCAGCTCGCCGCTCTCCGACAGGGTGGAGATGTGGTTGATATACATCCGGCCGCAGGCCAGAGTGTAGTTTGCTATGAATTTGCGTACTGCCATGTTTCAGTAGTTGTTGAGTGCTTTTTTTTGAAAAAAAACGATCTGTCAGCGGCCGCGGTGCGCGGCATTCACGCTGGCGTCGATGTGCAGGCTGCGGCTCGACTTGTTCACTCCCGGTTTTGGCTTGTAGTGGCCCGAGGTGGCCGCAGTGGGCGGGGTCTGCTTCTTTTCGGCAGGCAGCGGGCGCACAGGCGCCTTTGGTGCCGTGGGGGCCGACAGCACCGCCTGGTCGCGGCGCAGCAGCCGCTGCACGCTCAGGGTGGAGTATTTGCTTTGGTCGAAGTGTGTGCGCAGCAGCGACACGCTGTCGACAAAGGCCACCGAGGTGCGCGCACCCAGGTCGTAGCTCACATAGCCGAACACGCGGCGCACTATGCGGTCGCGGTCGGTCTGCAGTTCAAATGTGGTCCATCCGCCCTCGCACGAGCTGCGCTGCACCACCGATGTGCTGCCGTCGCTGTAGTCGGCGCCCATCACCACTGCAAACCGCCCGCCGCCGTCAATCAGCTTGAAGTTGAGCTGGTAGCGGTCGCCGCTGCGGTATTCGCCGTCGGGCTTGATGTCGAATGTCACATAGCCGCGCGGCACCACGCCCGTCAGCAGCCATGCGCGCTGGCCGGCCCACAGGTCGGCAGTGTCGCCGTGCTGGGTGTAGGTGCGCTTCTGCCACTGCTCGGCCGGGCTGCTTTCGTCGCCGCCGTCATCGCCGCTGCCTGCCGCAGCCAGCCCGCCTCCTTTCTCCAGCTGCTTGTTGAGGTCATTCTGGTCGCTTGTGAGCTGCTTCACCACGCGGTCATACACATCGTCATACACATCCAGATTGTGGGCATACCACACCATCGACGAGTCGTATTCGGCCTGCGTCACGTGGTGCATGGCAAACACCGACTGCTTAAGGGCCTGCTTCGACGAATCGTCGGGGAATTTGTCGGGATATATGCTCAGATATGCGTCGGCCTTGGTGAGGTCCACAATCAGGTCGGCCATGTCGCCCTCACTTATCACCCCGCGCGGTGCCTTGCTGCAGCCCACGGCGGCCACCGCAACAAGTGCGACGGCGGCCAGTGCCATTATTGATGATGCTTTGCTGTTGACCATTGTCATTGTGTGTAGTCAGTAATTACTCGTTTTCCTTAGGCGCGCCGTCGCCCTTCGTCCCGTCTTCGATATGGGCGAGGTTGCCGCTGTAGAACAGTATCAGCACCACCACGCTCACGCTGAGGCAGGCGTCGGCCACATTGAATATTGGTTGGAAAAACACGAAGTGCTCGCCGCCCACCACTGGCATCCACGCCGGCCAGTCCCACGATGCGAGCGGGAAGTAGAGCATGTCCACCACCCGGCCGTTGAACAGCGTGCCATAGCAGCCGTCGGGCGGAAACAGCTGCGCCACCCCGGGAAAAGGCGGGGCGTTGAACGCTACTCCGTAGAATATGCAGTCGATCACATTGCCCAGTGCGCCTGCGGTGATCAGCGCCACACACACCACGTAGCCGCGCTGCAGGTCGGTGCGGCGGCGAATGCGGTAAAGGTAGTACATGAATGCGCACACCGCTATTATCCTGAACCATGTGAGGAAAAACTTGCTGCCAAGCTCCATGCCGAAGGCCATGCCGTTGTTTTCAATAAACAGCAGCTTGAACCAGCTGGTTATCTCCAGCTCCTCGCCATAGTAGAAGTGGGTTTTGACCCAAATCTTCAGTGCCTGGTCGGCGATTATGGCCACGGCAATGATTATGGCCGCAAGCTTCCCGTTGGAAATCTTATTCATCTATAACTTTTTTTCTGCTTTTGCTCCAATTCCTTGCCCTCCACCGAAAGTGTGGTGTGAGGCACCGCCAAGAGCCTTCCCTTGGGAATAAGCTTGCCTGTGACGCGGCAAATCCCGTAGGTCTTGTTCTCGATGCGCGCAAGCGCGGCTTGCAGCTTTTTGATGAACTCCATCTGCCGCTGCGCGCGCTGCCCGGCCTCCTCCTTGCCAAGGGTGCTTGCGCCCTCTTCGAGCGCGTTGAACGATGCGGCCGACTCGTCGGCCATGACGCTCGCCTTCAGCTGCTCGTAGTTCCTTTGGGCCACCTCGAGCTTTTCGAGTATCACCTTTTTGAACTCCATCAGCTCCTCGTCGGAGTATCTCGTCTTTTCAGTGTCGCCTGTCATGGTGCAAATCCTTTCTTTATAGTTTTGTTGTGAAAAAGGGCGTAGCGCCGGTGGGCACGCAGTGTGCCGGCCGTGCCACGCCCTTTGTGTTGCTTTGTGATGCTTACGCCTTGGTCACCTTCACCAGCAGCTTGAAGCCGTCCATGTCGAGCTGCACGGCATCGGGGTCGGCCGCATCAACGGCCTCCACCTTCACGCTCACTGCCAGCACCTGCTTGGCAATGTAGTCGCCAAAGCTGGCCACTGCGCCGTCGGTGTTGTCGTTGGGCTCTATGGTCACTGCTATCTTGTCGGTGATGTCGAAGTCTTTGCTCTTGCGCACGTTTTGGATGCGGTTCACCAGCTCGCGGGCCATGCCCTCGCGCAGCAGCTCGTCGGTCACTGTGATGTCGAGCGCCACTGTCAGGTTGCCCTCGTTGGCCACCAGCCAGCCCGGAATGTCCTCGCTGATGATTTCCACATCGTCGAGGGTGACCACGGCCTGCTGTCCGGCTACATCGAGCGTGCAGCAGCCAGTGCTCTCAAATTCGATGATGCCTGCCTGCGGCATGCTGGTGAGGGCCTTGGCAAGGTCTTTCATTATCTTGCCGTATTTCGGACCCAGCTTCTTGAAGTCGGGCTTGATGCGCTTCACCAGTATGCCCTCGTCGTTGCCCACAAACTTGATGCCCTTCACGTTCACCTCGTTCACAATCAGGTCGCTCACGGCCTCGATGGCTTTGCGTTGGGCCTCGTCGGCCACGGGCACCATGATGGCTGTGAGCGGCTGGCGCACCTTGAGGTTCTTCTTGCGGCGCAGCGACAGCACCATCGAGGTGATGCTCTGGGCCATCTGCATGCGGTGCTCAAGCGCCTTGTCGATCACGCTGGCGTCGGCCTTGGGATACAGGGCCAGGTGCACCGACTCGGTGCTGCCCGTGAGGTCGCGATACAGCTGGTCGCTGTAGAAGGGCGCGATGGGCGCCATCAGCTTCGACACGGTCACCAGGCACTGATACAGCGTCTGGTAGGCGGCCAGCTTGTCGCTGTCCATTTCACCGCCCCAGAAGCGCTTGCGGTTGAGGCGCACATACCAGTTGCTCAGGTTCTCGGTGACAAACTCGCTGATGGCGCGCGCTGCCTTGGTGGGCTCGTAGTCGGCC
>CALBLR010000499.1 GCA_937896015.1 uncultured Prevotellaceae bacterium
ATCATTGCGCCTTCGGGATAGCCGCCGTTATACACGCGAATGAGTATGGCAAACACGCCTGTCAGAAATCCGTAGATGTATTGCCCCGTCTTGGTGCGAGCCCCGGTCACGGGATCGGTGGCCATAAACACGGCCGCGAAGGCAAATCCGCCGTAGCACAGCTGCGCCACGGGGTCGAGAAGCGAGGCCGGATATGTGGCGCTTGGCAGCGCGTGGGCCAGGCAGCTCATGGCCAGGCCGCCAACCACCACCGAGCCCATCACCCTCCACGAGGCAATGCCGGTTATCAGCAGTATGGCCGCGCCAATGAGGATGCACAGCGTCGACGTTTCGCCCGGCGAGCCTGGAATGAAGCCCAAAAAGGCGTCAAGCGTGCTTATGGGGTCGCCCGTCACGCCGTGCAGGTTGAGGCTGCCGCCCACGTTGGTGGCAATCTGGCCAAGCGGAGTGGCTCCCGTGAAGGTGTCGGCCACAGTGCCGCCGCCAAAGCCCAGCGCCGAGCTGGTCTTGACAAACGCGGCGTCGCCGCTCATCTTCGACGGATAGGCGAAAAACAGGAAGGCGCGCGTCACCAGTGCCACATTGAATATGTTCATGCCAGTGCCGCCAAACACCTCTTTGGCAAACACCACCGCAAATGCCGTGGCCACGGCCACCATCCACAGCGGCGTGTTGATGGGCACAATCATCGGTATCAGTATGCCCGACACCAGAAATCCCTCCTGGATTTCCTTGTGGTGGATCTGGGCCGAGATGAACTCAATGCCCAGGCCCACGGCATAGCTCACCACTATGGTGGGCAGCATGGCCAGCAGGCCGAACACCAGCATTGTGGTCCATTTGGCATTTGGCTCGCCGATGGCGAGGAAGTGCTGCAGGCCCACGTTGTACATGCCAAACACCAGCGCCGGCAGCAGTGCCACTATCACCATTATCATGGTGCGCTTCATGTCGTTGCCGTCGTGTATGCTCACACCGCTGCGCGATGTGGTGTTGGGCGTGAACAGGAATGTCTCAAAGCCATCGTACACCGACTCCAGCTTCTCCAGCTTTCCGCCGGGCTGGAAGTGCGGCTTCACTTTGTTCATTATGTTTCTTAAAGCATTCACTTTTATGTCTGTTTATTTTGTTAGTTCTCGTTGTGTGTGTGAAATCGTAGGGGGGCGTCAGCACATCTCCTTGCGCAGGCGGTCGAGCCCGTCGCGCACTATCTGCTGCAGCTCCAGCTTCGACGTGTCGGCATATTCGGCCAGGGCGAAGTCCTCTGGAGCCACCTCATATATGCCCAGCTGCTCCATCTTGTCGATGTCGAAAGCAATGATGGCCTTTATCAGAAATTCGGCATAGATGTCCATGGGCAGCATGCGGTCATACTCGCCGCTCATCACAATGGCGCGCCTGCCGCCCTTCAGGCGGGCGTCGAGCGCCACCGGCTTGCGGTTGCCCAGCAGCCACGAAGTGAAGTCGCGGTATATGCTGAAGCGCTTGGGGCTGATTGAGGCCCAGCCCATAAACTCGTCGCGCTGCGCCACCTCTTCGATCACCGTCACTTGCCGGTAAGGCGCGCGCAAATATCCGTCGATGCCCACCACACTGCCTGTGAGCGCGTTGCCGCTGACGATGCGCTTGTTGCCGGCGCTGCCATCGGCCAGGTTGCCGCCAAGCAGCGACTTCATGTCGCAGCCTTCGGTGGTAGACACATACTGTGGCGTGGCCACCTCGGTGCCCGTCACGGCCACCAGGGTGGAGTAGTCCATCTCGCCAGTGGCCACCAGCCGGCCTATCTTGGCCAGGGTCACCAAGTCGAGCGTCCACACCGTCTCGCCCTTGTTCACGGGCCGCACGTTGGCCGCCTGCACCCCGGCGTTGCCGGCGGGGTGGGGGCCGACGAACTCGTTGACCACGGCGCCGCTTTCGGCGTCAATCTGCTCGCCTGGCCGCACGCCCAAATACACGTTGCCGCTGGTGAGGCCCTTCAGTGCCTCCACGCCCTGGTGCAGCCACTTCAGGTTGTCGCCGGCCACCATAGTCAGGCTCGGGGCGAGCGGGGCGCTGTCGAAGCAGGTCACAAATATGTCGCGCGGCTTCACGGCGGGGTCGGGCACCACGGCGTATGGGCGCTGGCGCAGCCTTGCCCACAGCCCCGACTCCAGCAGCAGCGCCAGAGTGCCGCTGCCGGTGTCGAACTTGCGCTTCTGCCCGCTGCCGTCGGGCTCTATTACGATTGAAAGAATTTTGCGGCGGTCGCCGCGCACCACTTTGGCTATCTTTCCGCTCACGGGCGAGGTCACCTTGATGGCCTCCACCGTTTTGTCGTGAAACAGCGCGTCGCCGGCGGCCACAGTGTCGCCCTCGCGCCTTTCAAGCCGTGGCACCAGTCCCTGGAAGTCGTCGGGAACCACGGCTGCTGCCGCTCCCTCGACCGCCACTGTGGCCGCGTCGCTGCCGACGCCGCCCTGCAGCTTCAGGTCATAGCCTTTTTTTAGCCTTATTGTTGCCATAGGTATTCTGTATATGATATATGTGTAATCCCTATTAATAATGTATCGCAAAGTTAGCAAAAAAACTTGAAAAAAGCAGTGCTCGCGGCACTCTATTCGGCCCGCTGGCCGCCACTGGTTGCCATAAATGGTGAAGATGTGCATGTGTGCCGCTTTTTTGCGGTAAAGAAATATCGCATTTTAATCGAAAAAACGTATCGCCAGTTTGTTTTATCAAAATAAAAGTGATACTTTTGCGTAGTTTTTTATGAGAAAATGCCATCGCTTTGCTTGAATGGCCGTTTTCTTGTGAATTGACTGGCGTGTGCAAGCGCTAATCTGTGCTTTTTTCACCGGCCCCGCAATGAAAGGCTGCGTAAGCGGGCGGGCGGTGTCAGGAATCAACGGTCAGGCAGAGTAGTGAAAGCACGCGACATAAACTTGAAAGGATATAAATTTTAATAACTAATTAATTTATCAATTTTTAAAACAAATTTTTAATTTAAATTATGGAAGCTCAAAAGCCAAACAACCAGCAGGCTAAGCCTGCTGCTCCACAGACAAAGAAGGCTGACAACAAAACTGTCAGCAGCAATGTAGGTGGCATTAAGAATGCATCAATTGTGATTCTTATCTGCTTTGTAATTGCAGTATGTTTCTTCATCTTCGTGCTGGGTGACGGTTCTCACTTCAAGGACGGCCTCAACAGCAACGGCCCTATCGACATCCTCGGTACTATCTACAAGGGTGGTGTGATTGTGCCTATCCTGCACACTCTGTTCCTCACTGTGATCGTGCTCTCTGTTGAGCGCTGGATCGCTCTGGGCAAGGCTAAAGGCAAAGGCAACACTGCCAAGTTCGTTGCCAACATCAAGGCTGCTCTCGCCAAGAACGACCTCGCCAAGGCTGAGGATCTCTGCCGCAAGCAGCAGGGCACTGTGGGTGCTGTGGTTTATGCCACTCTCACCAAGTACAAAGAAATGGACAAGAACACAATCCTCTCTAAGGAGCAGAAACTCACTTCTATCCAGCAGCAGCTCGAAGAGGCTACAGCCCTCGAGATGCCTTCACTGCAGCAGAACCTGCCTATCTGCGCAACTCTGACCACACTGGGTACCCTTATCGGTCTTCTCGGTACTGTGATCGGTATGATCAAGTCGTTCCAGGCTCTGTCTGCTTCAGGTGCTCCTGACTCAACCGAGCTGTCAACCGGTATTTCTGAGGCACTTGTGAACACTGCATTCGGTATCCTTACTGCAGCTTGCGCCCTGATTTCTTATAACTTCTACAGCAACAAGATCGATAACCTCACTTACGCAATCGACGAGGTTGGTTTCTCTATCGTTTCTACTTTCGCTGCAACTCACTAATCTCAACTATTAGTGATTCACTAAGTTAGAATTGTAGCAAAATAAATTTATCAAACAATTTATTAGAGTTTAGAAACAATGGGAAAAGTCAAAATTAAAAGAAAAGACACGCGCATCGACATGACGGCGATGAGCGACGTTACCGTTCTTTTGCTGACTTTCTTCATGTTGACATCAACATTCCTTCAGAAGGAGCCGGTGACTGTGATCACTCCTCCCTCTGTGAGCGAAGAGAAAGTGCCCGACGAAAAACTGATGTCAGTGCTCGTTGGACAAGATGGCAAGGTGTTTATCTCACTCACCGGTACTAAGGACTCTACGCTCAAGAGCGAGAAGTTCCGCGCTGATGTGCTGAAAAACGCTGTGGGATACTACAACCAAATGTACAAGACCCCCATCAACCTCACTCAGAAGGAACTCGATGCATTCTCTAAGATTGGCACTTTTGGTGTGCCTCTGGGCGCACTTAAAAAGTGGCTCGACCTGCCCACCGACGAGCGCGACGCCGCTCTGAAGACCGCAGGCATTCCAATCACTAGAAATGAAGATCCCGATAAGCCCAACGAATTCCAAATCTGGATTAAGTCGGTTTATGCGGCAATGGAAGATAACGGTATTGGCTCAGACATGGACAGCGGTACAGGTATCGCTATCAAGGCCGACCAGTCGACGCCTTACGACAAGGTTGAAGTTGTTATGGACAACCTCCAGACAATGAAACACAATAAGTTCAGCTTAATGACAGCTTTAAAGAAAGAGGAGGATTAATAGACTATGGCAAAGAAAGATATAAGTCGTCAAAAAAAGTTTGATACTCGTATCGACTTTACGCCTATGGTCGATATGAACATGCTTCTGATCACTTTCTTTATGCTGTGTACCACTATGATCAAGTCGCAGACGCTGCAAATCAGCCTGCCGACCAACGAGAAAGTTGAACAGCAAGATCAGAACAAGGTGAAGCAGTCGGAGGCTATTACCATCGTCATCGATGGCAAGCTCTCGCCCGACAGCCTTTCGCTGGCCAGCAATGGCATGCTTTACTACTATGATGGTAAGCCCGACGTTGAGAAAAACAACATGAAGCAAATCAAGTTTGGCGCCGGTGAGGGTACGATTCGTCAAATCCTCTCTGAACGCAACTCTGAAGTGCTCACCAGAATCAACGAACAGAAAGCTCGCTGGAAGAAAGGCGAGATTTCTGACGAGCAATACCAGGAAGAAGCCAAGAAGATTCGTAACAACGATGAGCTTAAGCGCCCCGTTGTCATGATCAAGGCTACTGCAAACGCCAGCTATGCTGACGTGGTGAATGTGCTTGACGAAATGCAAATCAACAACATCAGCCGCTACCAGATTGAGCGCATGAGTCACGTCGACTCAGTGATGATGATGAAGTTGCAGGGCAAACCTATCAAGTGATGCGTGGTGATAGATTCTATAGATTAAGAATTAATTAAAACAATTAAGTATTATGCCAAAAGATGTAGATCTTTCATCAAAAGAATGGTGCGACCTCATTTTTGAGGGCAAGAATAAGGACTTCGGTGCTTATGTTATCCGCACCGGCTCGGTTAAGCGTCACACCAAGGCTGTGATTTACACTCTCATCGGCCTTGTGATTGTGGGTGCTGCCATCTTCTCAACGCTCAAAATTCAGCAACTCATTGCTGAGCAGCGTCTGAAGGATCAGGCCGAGCAGGAAAACGTGGCTGTTGACCTCTCTACTAAGGAAGCTCCTAAGGAAGAGCAGCAGCAGAAGCTTGAAGAGGAAAAACCCGAAATCAAGAAGGAAGAGGTTCTTCAGTCTGTCAAAGTGACTGAGCTCAACATCGTCGAAGACTCTCAGGTTAAGAAGGAAGATGAGATTAAGTCGCAAGATGAGCTGAAGGACGAGAACAAGGCTTTCGGTCAGAAGGATAATGACGAAGGTGTTACCGACCGTAACCTCACCAAGACCCTCAAAAACGAGGTTGTCGTCGACGAGGTTAAGCCGGTTGAAGAGAAGAAGGCTGAACCCGAACAGGTGTTCAAGTCAGTGGAGCAGATGCCTACCTTCCCCGGTGGCGATGCTGCCCTCATGAAGTATCTCTCTTCTCACCTGCAATACCCGACCATGGCGCAGGAGAACGGCGTTCAGGGTACAGTGGTTGTCCAATTCGTCGTTACCAAGACTGGTAAGGTGGGTGAGGTTAAGGTTGTCCGTTCGGTTGACCGCGACCTCGACAAGGAGGCAACTCGCGTTTGCCGCTCGCTGCCCAACTTCGTTCCTGGCCGCCAGAATGGCCAAGCCGTTAACGTTTGGTACACTCTGCCTGTCAAGTTCAAGCTCCAGCAGTAATACGATAGCAGTATTATAAGCTAAATATCCATTAGCCACCGCGGAATATGCTCCACGGTGGCTTTTTTTGTGTCCTAAACTTTGCAGAATCGAGTCCTTTTCATAACTTTACGTGCCGATAATTCGAAAGCACTGAAAAAAGTGGCAGTCCCGGCGAATTGGCGTGTGAAGAATCGACGAAAGTTGTAGGGGCGTGGCATGCCACGTCCGCCTCAATTTACTATTAGCCGGTTAGTTATGTGCAATAATTAC
>CALBLR010000500.1 GCA_937896015.1 uncultured Prevotellaceae bacterium
CCTGACCACAGCCACCTCGGTGAAGCCGCGTTCGCCGCCCACGCGCTCGAGCACGGCGTAGCGGTCGGGGCGGGCCGAAGGCTCAAGGCTGTCGGCGGTTGGGCTCCACGTGAGACTAACGCGGCCAGGAGCGGCCTCGGCTATGGCAAACGAGCTGACGGGCAGCGGCTGCACCACACACTCGCGGTGGTCGCGCTTGGCGATGAAGCGCAGAATGCCCTTGTAGATGGCGCGGCTCACGGCAAACTGGAAGTTGGGGTCAAGGCCATAGCGCATGTCGGCGAAGTTCTGGTGCGAGAGCAGCTCGAGCAGCATGGCCGGCACCTGCGGCACCTTGGCCTCGTAGAGGTCGCGATACATGATGCCGCGGCTGTTCCACTTAGGGTCGAACTTGGCGCACACGTCGCGCACGATTTGCTGGCTCACGAGCTGCGCAAGCTCGCGCGAGGCCGAGCGCGGCGTGCCGTCGGGGTAGTTGCCGAAGCGGTTGTTGTTGTAGATGCTGAGCGTGCCCACCACGCTGTCGCCGGGTGTGACACCGGCATCGGTGTGGAAGGCAAACGAGAGGTCAATGGGCACGTTAAGGCCCTGACGGCCGGGGATGGCCTGCGAGCCTCCCGCCAGATAGTTGACCCACTCGCTGCGGCTGCGGTAGTCGTCGTTGTAGTCGTTGATGCCGCCTGTGGTGCTGTAAACGCTCATTGGGAAACCCGACCACTGCAGGAAGTAGCGTGCACCCTCGGTGAAACGGGGGTAGCCGCTCACCTTGTAGTCGTAGCTGATGCCCTGGCGGGCAAGCATGCGGGCGCTGCTGCCGGCGCGCGACACATTGGCCTGCGTGCGCGCTGCCGGGCGGCGGGCTATGTTGCCCATGCCTCCGCCTATCTTTATGGCGTCGGCGGTGACCACCCCACCCCGGCACGACGACACGTTGCTAAGCGTCACCACATTGGCATTGCGGCCTTTTTTCAGCGGGAAGGTGCCCAGATACACCCACACGCCGCCGCCCATGGTCTGGTTAACCTTAAACTTGCGGCTGCCGCCCGAGCAGTTGACGGTGTAGAGGGCATCGGTGACGCTGTTGGGCAGCGTCTTGTAGCTCACATACAGGGCGTAGTCGCCGTCGGCGGGCACATCGGCGCTCCACGAGGCCTCCGACACATCGAGCCGCCCCGTCTTGGCAGTGGCGTCGACCTGGCGGTAGGTGCCGTCGGCAAAGGGGTTCTCGCCGTCGACATAGCTGCCCTTGGCATAGGCAAAGCCACTTCCCTGGCCGGTGGACCAGGCGTTGAGCACGCCATGGTCGGCATAGCCGCTCTGCGCCAACTGGCCGTCGTTGTCGACAATCACCTCGGCGGTGTGGGTGTCGCGCTCACGCGGATTCCACACATAGGCGCCGGCATTCTCGAGCATGGGCATCAGGAAGGGGACAACATAACTGGTGGGATAAAGGTCTTCCACCGTCTGGAACAAGCGCGGCCGCTGCCACGACCACTGGCCCGAGCCGCCGTCGTAGTAGCGGCCGTGGCTCTGCCACATGGCCAGGATGTTGCCGTCGAGTGCCTTGGAATAGTGGTGCGACGCGCCCAGCTGGCGCACAAACGGGGCGTGGCGGCGGGCATACTTTGAGTCGAAGTCGAACAGATACCGCTCGGCGCGGTTGCCGGCTATGGTTATCACCACCCCCTTGCAGTCGACGCCGGCCTCGTTGAGGCCCGACTTGATGTCGGCCTTGAGGCGGCACAGATAGGCGTCGGAGAGCGGCACATTGGAGAACTCGCTGTTGAGGTCGACCCGTGCGGTGTCGGCCACCACGCTGCAGCCTGTCACCTTAATGGGCTTCAGCTTAACGCGCTCGGGCACCGACGCGCGCACCACGCGCTGCGCCACAGCGGCGGCAGGAGTCTGAGCCACAACGGTGTGCATGCCCACAGCGGCAAATGCCGCGCAGGCCACAGCACGCAGCCGCGGGCTATAAAGTTTTTTCATTATCATTGTCTTCATCGTTTTTTTAATATATATGCCGATGCGCCTTGGTTGCGGCACACACCGCGCCAAAGCGCACTAATGCGAAGGGGCATAACGCTGCGCAGAGCCGGCCGCTCTACTGGACTGGCTTGTGATAGGTGATGAGGCCTGGCATGCTGTTGCGCATAATCTTCTTGACCGAAGCGCCATACTTGCCTGCCACGTGCAGCAGCACCTCGCTATACATGCACGCCACCGAACCAACGAAGCACACGGGATACTGCTTGTAGTCGTACTGGCACACGTTGCGCTCGAAAAAGCGCGAAATCTCGTTGGTGACCAGCTGGCGCACATAGTCCACGTCGAGGTGCTCGGCAAGGAAAAACGAGTATTTGCGCAGGTTGCGGTTGGCCAGCGGGTTGTTGTAGACCGAATCCATGATTTCGTCGGGGGTCACCTTGAACTCGTCGAAAAAAGCCTCGATAAGCTCGGGCGGAGCAATGTTTTTCAAGCAGTCGCTCACAAACAGGCGTCCCATGGCCCCACCGCTGCCC